>NZ_JBEOYO010000001.1:0-123343 GCF_040297125.1 Streptomyces sp. NPDC001868
TCAAGAGCCCGATCGACTACGAAAACGACTACTGGGCCAGCCTCGGTGAGGGGCTGGCTGCATAGGAAGGTCTCCGCGATTCGAGGGGATTGACACTCGTGACTACCACCAACCCGAATCGTCCGCAGGTACCGCCAGGAAGCAGGCGTCGGCATCGAAGCGCCGGGGGCGGCTTGGCCGCAGACCAACGGCAAGGTCGAACGCTTCCACCGCACCCTGCTCGACGAATGGGCCTACCACCGGCCCTACACCACAGACGCCGAACGCCAAGCAGCGTTTCCCGACTGGCTTGACTGGTACAACTACCACCGACCCCACACCGGCATCAGCGGCAACACCCCAGCCAGCCGCGTCACAACCTCCCCGAACAGCACATCTAGGCCGTACTTTAGGTCGGGGTTCCGGTCCATGCCACGTACGGTGATGATCCCGGTGTGGGGCGTGGGGATCTTTCTGATGAGCAGTTGTCGGTGCTGGAGTCGTTGCTGCCTGCGGCGGGTGTAAGTCGCAGGTGGCCGAGGCGGCGACGGCTGGTGGATGGTGTGCGTTGGCGGGTGCGGACGGGTGCTCCGTGACATGACCTGCCGCGTGAGTATGGGCCCTGGCAGACCGTGTACGGGCTGTTCCGGCGATGGCAGCGGCAGGGGGTGTGGGCCCGGCTGCTGACGCTGTTACAGGCGCAGGCCGATGCAGCCGGGCTGATCACGTGGGACGTCAACGTCGACTCCACGATCTGCCGGGCTCACCAGCATGCGGCCGGTGCCGGCCGGGACAGCGCGGAGCAGAAGGAGGCGCCTGGTGGTGTCGCCATCGAGCCGGACGACCACGGGCTGGGCCGGTCAAGGGGTGGGTTCACCACGAAGATTCATCTGGCCTGTGAGCATGGTCAGAGGCCGTTGTCGCTGCTCGTGACCCCCGGGCACCGACACGACAGCCCGCAGTTCCAGCCGGTCCTGGAGGCCATCAGGGTGCCTCGGAGCAGTCCTGGACGGCCACGGTCCGGGCGGACAAGGCCTACGGCTCGCGCGCGAACCGCGCCTATCTACGCAGGCGGGGCATCGGTTGCACAATCCCGGAGAATGTACGTCGGCGGCCGCCCGCCGGATGTCGTCCTTCGTCAGTTCATTCATGGGGAGTCCTTGCCATTGCGTGATGGAGCCTGAGTGATAGGGCGCTCTACGACGGCTGCTGTGGCGAGAGCCCCTCGCACCATGCCGCGACTCGTTCCGCGATGGCCGGCAGCCGGTCCGGGGCGACGATCGAGTAGTGATCGTCCGGCCAGACCTCCACGTCGAGGGAAGAACACGTGTCACGCCACGCCGGAACCGGGTCAGGTCGGCTCTCCCGGCCGGCCACCAGCAGGAGAGTGGGCACGGCAGACGTTGCCACCTGGTGATCCCCAAGAATCGCGAGGTTGTGGGAGTGCGTACGCAGCAGCAGCTCGTACTGGTGAAGCGCGGTCTCCGAGGGGAGCCAACCCTGATCGGCGGCCAACCGAGCCCCGAGCTCCACGAGTCGGTCGGGCATCGCGTCCTTCATCGCGTCCCGCGCGGCGCCGGGAAGTCGCCCACCGGCGAGATCTCCGAGGAACTCAAGGTGCCGTTCCAGGTCGGTGACAGATGACCGGCCCTCGACGGGGGAACTGTCGATCATGAATACGGCCGCCTGTTGGCCCTGTTCAACCAGCTGTCCGGCAACTTCGTGTGCGAGAACGCCGCCCATCGACCAGCCACCCAGCAGATAGGGGCCCTTGGGCCGCACGCGTTGCAATTCCTCACGGTAGGCCGCGGCCATCGTCCTGAGGTCGAGGTCGAGAGCGGCCGTCGTCCCCTCGGCGAGCGCCCGGCTCTGGAAGGCGTGCACGGGTCCTGACCAAGCCCGTGCCAGCGCTGTGTAGCTGCTTACCGATCCACCGACGGGGTGGAAGAGGAAGAGTTCCCCACTGCTGTCGGCTTCAGCGCCTCCCGCCAGGGTCACTCGGCACGAGGCAACCCCGTCGCGGTCCTCGATCCGCTCTGCGAGTGCCCGTTCGGTCGGCGCCTCGAAGATCTCGCCGAACTGCAGTTCAGTACCAAGATCACGTTCGATCCGGCCGATGAGTCGCAAGGCGAGCAGGGAATTGCCGCCCAGGGCGAAGAAGTCGCTGTCCGGCTCGACAGCCGGAATGTCCAGCAGCTCCGCCCAGAGCGCGCCGAGTCGCTTGACGACCTCCCCGGTGGTGGCGTCGCCCGCACCTGAGCTCGACTCGGGCCCCGGCTGTACGGCCGCCGTGGCAAGCGCAGCCGTGATGTCCACTTTGCCGTTCGGCGTCAGGGGCAGACGGTCCAGCACCTGGATCTGGCCGGGGATCAGGTAGTGCGGCAGGCGTGACACGAGGTGTGCACGGACTGCCCGACTGTCGAGCTGCTCGTCCTCACGGGGAACGACAAGCGCAACCAGGCGCCGCTGACCGCCGGAGCCCTCCACTCCGCTGACCACGCACTCCCCCACCGCGGGGTGTTCCCGGACGGCCGCTTCGACCTCCCCGGGCTCGACGCGGAAACCCTGGATCTTCAGCTGCCGGTCCTCGCGCCCGAGGAACTCGATGGTCCCGTCCGGCCGGTAGCACCCGAGGTCGCCTGTCCAGTAGAGGCGCTCTCCTGTCTCCGGGTGTCGCACAAACCGCTCCGCGGTGCGCTGCTCGTCCCGCCAGTACCCTTTGCTGAGGCCGACTCCACCGATATGGATACGGCCGACTGCCCACGGGGGGGGGCGCAGGTGCAGCCGGTGATCGAGCACCCGCATGGTCTGGTTGCGCAGGGGAACGCCGTAGGGGATGCTCTGCCAGTCGGCGTCCACCTTGTCGATCTCGTGGATGTTCGACCAGATGGACGCCTCGGTGGCGCCGCCCATGGCGATGAGTCGCGCGCCTGGCCAGACCGCGCGCAGACGGTCGGGCAGAGGAAGCGGGATCCAGTCACCGCTCATCATGAAGGCTCGTAGTGGCGCTGCCCCTTCCGGCTGTTTCTCCACCACCTCGGTCAGCATCTGGGCGAGCGCCGGCACCGAGTTCCAGACGGTCGCCCCGTAGGTGGCCGCTGCCTCGGCCCAGCCCGCAGGATCGGGTCGGGACGACGCCCTTGGCAAGATGACCGCAGCACCCGCGGCCAGGGCGCCGAAGACGTCCCACACCGACAGGTCGAAGCTCAGCGACGAGATACCGAAGACACGGTCCTCGGGCCGCAGAGCGACACGCTCGTTGATGTCGACGACTGTGTTGACCGCGGCGCGGTGCTCGATCATGACGCCCTTGGGGCGTCCCGTGGAGCCCGAGGTGTAGATGATGTACGCCAAATCGTCCGGGGTCCCCGGAGGAACGGTCAGGGAGTCCTGCGCGGGCCGGGCCAGATCCACGGCCAGAGTCGGCCGGGCACCGAGCACCTCGGTGCCGGGGCCGGTGTGGGACTGGACCAGTGCCACCCGTGCGGAGCTCGATTCGAGCAAGTGCCGGACACGCTCGGCCGGCAGCGCGGCATCGACAGGGCAGTACACCCCTCCTGCCCGAAGCACCCCGAGGACGGCGACGACCTGCTCCCAGCCCTTGGCCATGACGACGGGCACGATGTCCCCAGGCCCCACTCCCTGCCCGGCCAGCCACGAGGCCACGGCACGGGAGAGGGCTTCGACCTCCTGGTAGGTGAGCGTTCGTCCGGCGGTGACCACAGCGGGGGCATTCGGCCTCAGCTCCGCGTGGCGCAGGAAGCCGTCCTCCAGACGCTCTCCTGGCGCCGGGGCGACAGGAGCATTGAGGGCAGCCACGATGTCCCGGTGCGTCGTGGGGACGGGATCCGGTTCCCTCTCCGCCCCGTCCGGGCCCGCGAGAACATCCAGCATGCGTCCGTACGCGTGGCGCCCCGGCGGGATCCCTCCTCCCGGGGGCGCTCGACGCGACGCTCAGTCAGTCGGAGACGGTCTCAGTGGGCCATCACCGGCCCCGCCGACGGATCCGGGCGCTCCTTGGGCAGCAGGGTCAGGCCCGCCACAGCGGCCAGGAGCGAGATGACCGCACAGGTCACGAACGCCGTTCCGAAGCCGTCGACCGACGGGACGGCACCCGATCCCGCGCCACCTTCCAGGCTGGCACCGGCGACGGCCGCCACCACCGCGATACCGAGGGAAGCCCCCAGTTCGTGCCCGGTGTTCACCAGACCGGAGGCAAGTCCCGCATCACTGTGCTCGACCCCGTGCATGGCACTCGTGATGGCGCAGACAAAGGCGACACCCAGGCCGAAGGCCAGGAGCAGGAAGCCGGGGAGCACCTGGGTCCACGCGTTGCCGCCCCTCTCCAGCCCGGACAGCAGGAGTGCGCCTCCCGCGGCCACCACGAGCCCCGCACAGGAAGTCGTCCGCCAGCCCAGCCTTGCGACGGCCTGCGTGCCGAGGTGGGCGCCCATGCTGGTGACCACGGCAACAGGGAGGAACAGGAGGCCTGTCTTCAACGCCGAGAAGCCGAGCACATGCTGGAGATAGAAGGAGCAGAGGAAGAAGCCCGAGATCAGGACACCCGAGGCCGCGAGCATCACCAGGAAGCCGCCCACCAGGGATCGACGCGCCAGGAAGGACAAGCGCACCAGCGGCGCGGCGGCCGATCGCTCGGCCAGCACGAACAGGACGGCTCCGACCAGCGCCCCGGCCAGGGGCAGCCACGCGGACGCATCGTCGAACCCGTGATCCCGCGCCTGCACAAGGCCGTAGATGAGCAGCCCGGGAGTGACGGTCATCGTCAGCGCGCCGGGGATGTCCACACCGGACGGCGCACTGTGGCCGTGTCCCGGCCCGTGCCCGTGGCCGGCCGTCTGTTCCTTGAGCAGAACCGGCACGGCAGCCAGCACCAGGACGCCGATCGGGACGTTGATGTAGAAGATCCACTCCCAGCCGGGACCGGATACGAGCACCCCGCCGAGGAGGACTCCGAACGCGGCACCCGTACCACCGATCGCCGCCCAGACGCCGAGGGCGCGGTTCCGTTCCGGGCCGTGGAACACCGACATGACCAGTGCCATGGCGGCCGGCGACATGATCGCGGCACCCACCCCCTGGGCGGAACGGGCAGTGATCAGCAAACCACCACTCTCTGCCAGGCCGGACACCAGTGAGGCGACGGTGAAGACCATCAGACCGACCAGGAACATGCGCCGACGGCCGAGCAGGTCGCCGACCCGCCCGCCGAGCAGAAGCAGGCTTCCGAAGAACAGGGTGTACGCGGTGACGACCCAGGTCAGGGCACCGGCGCCGAGCGAGAGTTCGTCACCGATCGTCGGGAGCGCCACGTTCACCACGGTGACATCGACGATGAGCATGAACTGCGCCATGCACAGCAGCGTCAGGATCAGCCACCGCCGCGGGTCCGGCGGGCCGGAGGGAGCCTCACCGTGATGCCCGTGCCCGTCCCCGTGCTCATGCTGGTCGCTGTGGTGAGCGGCACCGTGTCGACCGGGATCGGGGTGCGTCGCCTGGTGCTGCTCCGCCCCGGCCGAGTTCTCGTGGGTGTGACTCTCCGAGCTCACCCGGACTCCTTAACTTGAACAACACTGTCAAGATTACCTTAGAGCATCAGCCGCGTAATCTGAACAGCATTGTTCAAGTTATTCGGTGGCGGGCACTCCGGCCACCAACCGCGCCACCGTGGGGTTCTCGAAGATGTCCTTCGGCTCGAACGCCAGACCTTGGTGCCGCGCCAGGGCGGCCACCCGGGAGGCCAGCATCGAGTCCCCGCCCAGGTCGAAGAAGTCGTCGTCGGGATGTACCGGCGCCACACCGAGCACCTCCGACCAGATACCCAGCAGCCGGTCCACCGCACCGCCCGGCCCGCCGACCGCCGCCGACACCGCCACCGGATCGGCCGAGGGCGCGGCGTACGCCGCCTCCGTCCAGTGCGGAACCCTGCGGAACGGATAGCCGGGCAGGGACACCCACCGCTCACCGCCCTGACGCGTCCCGGCCCAGTCGAGGTCGGCACCGGCCTCCCACAGGTCTCCCAGGGCCCGGGACAGCGCCTCGACGTCGTCCCTGGCTTCCTGAGCGTGCCGCATGGCGCTCACCGCTCGGTGTTCGGACGACCAGGCGTCACTGGCCCGAGCCGCCGAACGGAGGGAACGCCCCGGCCCCGTCTCGACGAGTATCCGTACGGGGCCCCGCAGCAGCACCCTCGCGCAGCCCGCCCACCGCACGGTGCTGCGCATCTGCCGTGCCCAGCGCTCGGGGCTGGTCGCTTCGGGGCCGCTCATCCAGTCACCGGTCACGTTCGACAGCAGCGGCAGTTGCGGCGCGGAAAGCGGCACCGTGCCGACCACTTCGGCGAAGCGTTCCGCCGCTTCGGCCATCGCCGCGGTATGAAAAGCGTGCGCGGTACGCAGCACTGACACTTCCACGCCCGTGGACCTCATTCGTGCGGCGAAGGTCTCGGACTCGGTGGTGGGGCCTGCCACCACGCACGCGTCGGGCTCGTTCACCGCGGCGATGTCCAGGCCGGTGCCGGCGACGGCGTCGCACGTTCGCTCTTCGGACATCTGCACCTGCAGCATCGTTCCCGTCGGCGCCTCATGCATCAGCCGGCCCCGTGCTGCCACCAGGCGCACGGCGTCACCGAGTTCCATCACTCCGGCCAGGCAGGCCGCGGCGAATTCGCCCACGCTGTGCCCTCCCACCGCGGCGGGACGCACTCCGAAACCCTCCAACGTGCGTGCCAGCGCGCACTCGACGGCGAAGAGCAGGCGCTGGGCGATGTCGGTGCGGCGAAGTGTCGCCTCGTCGCCCGCGAACAGGTCATCCCGGAGATCATCACCGGTCTCGACCTTGAACATCTCCGCACAACGATCGAGTTCACTACGGAATACACCGTCACCGCGGTAGAGACTCATGCCCATCCTCGGATACTGAGCACCCTGGCCCGGCATGAGCAGCGCGATCGGGGGCGCGGCGGTGGCTTTGGCCGGCGTACGGTCGAGACGCAGTAGTTCGGCAGCCTGCTCGGGGGCACGGGCGGCGACGGCCGTGCGGTACGGGAACGGTCTGCGTCCCCGTTCGAGAGTGTGCGCCACATCCCCGAGGTCGGTCTCGGGGCCCAGGGCATCGGCCAGCCGTCGGCGGGCGTCCCGCAGCGCGTCGGTCGTACGGGCGCTCACCAACAGGACCGGTGTGGTCGAGCCCGGCTCGGAATGCGCTGCCCGGGGCGTGCGCAACGGCGGCTCCGTCACGATGACGTGGGCGTTGGTGCCGCCCACTCCCAGGGAACTGACGCCTGCGGCCAGTTGCCGCGGACCGGTCCACTTCCGGGTGCCCTCGGCGATCCGGAACGGTGTGCCCTCCAGACGGAGTTCCCGGTTGGGCTCCGTGTAGTGGGCCGTCCCTGGCAGCGTCCGGTGCTCCAGGGCAAGCACGGTTTTGATCAGGCCCACGACGCCGGAGGCCGCTTCGAGATGTCCGACGTTCCCCTTGGCCGACCCGATGAGACACGGCGCGGTTCGATCTCCGTCGGGGTCAAGAGCCTGTCTCAGGGCGGCCATTTCGACCGGGTCTCCCAAAGCCGTGCCCGTGCCGTGCGCCTCGACGTAGCCGAGTTCGTGCGGTTCGACTCCTGCCACAGCCAGGGCCTCGGCAACGACGGCGGCCTGCATCTCGACGCTGGGCGCCGCGAACCCCATCTTCAGCGAACCGTCGTTGTTGACAGCGGTTCCTCGCACCACCGCACGGATCCTGTCGCCGTCGGCAAGTGCGTCGGACAGGCGCTTGAGAGCTACCACTCCGCCCCCACTGCCGAAGACCGTGCCGTTCGCCGCCACGTCGAACGGCCGGCAGAAGCCGTCGGCCGACATCATCGACTGCGGTTCATGGAGATAGCCGACCCGGTGGGGGACCTTCACCGTCATGCCGCCGGCGAGAGCCAGGCCACTCTCCCCGCACAGCAGGCTCTGGCAGGCAAGGTGAACGGCCACCAGGGAACTGGAACAGGCCGTCTGCACGGTGAGCGCCGGGCCCCGCAGGTCGAGGGCGTGAGCCACGCGTGTCGCGAAGAAGTTGGGGTCGGTCAGGGTCAGGGCGTGGATCAGCGCGGTCGAGGTGCCGGCACCGAGGAACTCCCTCGGGTCGTGGTGCGACAGGAGGTTGTAGCCGAAGTAGCCACTGAACGAGGGTGCGGCGAAGACGCCGACGGCGCCGTCCCGGCGGGCCGGGTCGTGCCCGGCGTCCTCCAGGGCGTGCCAGCAACTCTGCAGGAAGAGCCGCTGTTGTGGATCCATCGCCGCGGCCGTTGCAGGCGGCAGTGCGAAGAACTCCGCGTCGAACTCCTGGTATCCCTCGATGACGGCGGCTCGGCGGACATAACCGGGGTGCTCCAGAACCGACTTGGGCACACCCGCGTCGAGCAGCTCGTCGTCGGTGAGTTCTTCGAGACAGTCCCGGTCGGCGCAGAGGTTGGTCCAGAACTCCGCGGTATCGCGCGCCTTGGGGAACCGGCCGGCGAGTCCGACGACTGCCACCGCCTCGTCGGCACCCTGCTGGCTTCCCTCGTGGATCATGTGTTCCTCCCGTGTGCGCCGCGTCGGCGCGGCCGTGCGGCACGCGTACGTGCCGCGGCCCTTCGCGCTCCCTCTCGTACGGCATCGGCCCCGGCCCGGATCGGTCCGTCGCCCTCGGTCAGCGCTGACATGACGTGTTCCGCCAGTTCTGTGGCGCTGGCCCCCTGAAGCAGCCTGGCCACGGGGATGTCCACGGCGAAGTCCTCGTGCAGTGCGCTCTTGATGCGTACGGCGGCCAGCGAGTCCAGCCCGAGGTGAACCAGGGGCCGGTCCGCGACGGAGCCCGGCTCTCCGACAGGGGCAGTACCCGGGAAAGGACCAGGTCGGTGACGACAGTCCTCTCCGGCGGCACGCCGAAGGCCTCACAGGCCGCGGCCAAGGCTATTTCCGCGTATGCCGTGCCGGGCAGCACCGCTGTGCCGTGGACGCGGTGGTCATCGAGCCATGGCAGCCGATCAAGCCCGACTCGGGTCTGCCACACGTGTCGAACCGGGGTGCCCGGCAGTGTGACCCGGCTGCCGAGCAACGGATGGCCAGGGGTGTCGACGGCCGCGCGCCGGGGCTGCGGATAGTTCTGGTGCTGCCAGGCGTAAGTGGGCAGCTCTGCCGGGCGGCCGCTCGGCACTGCCTCCGGGGGCAGTAGGACACCTGCGCAGTGCAAGGCTGCCAGAGTGTCCGCGAGCGCGGTGTGACTCGCCGTACCACGGTTGAGCGTGCCCAGCACCGTACTCCGGCCACGGGTCACGCCGTCCGTGTCCATGACGGTCTCCAGGACCGACTGGGCGACGATCGGATGTGGCAACACTTCCAGGAAGACGTGTCGCCCGTCGTGGGCCGCGGCTTGCACGGCCTCGGTGAGCCGGACTGGTCGGCGAAGACTCGCCGCCCAGTAGTCGGCGTCCAGCGCCGGGCAGGCACGTGGATCGTCGAGAGTGCAGCTGTAGTACGGAAGGCCCAAGGCGCCGGGTTTCACGTCGGAAAGTACGGCACGTACCTCGTCGAGCAGCGGGTCGATCAGTGGGCTGTGCGCACCTATGCGCACACCGGGCACCAGCCGTGCGAGCAGTTCCTGCTCCCGGCACTCCGCCACGAACTGCTCCACGGCGGCGGGTACGCCCGCCACCACGCAGGATCGCGGGGATGAGTGCACTGCGACGGAGACACCAGGTCGACCGGCCAGACGGCGCCGCACCTCGGTGGCGTTCATCCCCACGAGTGCGGTGGCGCCGGTCCCGGCAGCCGTTCCTCCATGAGACGGGAGCGGCGGCAGACGATGCGCGCACCGTCCTCGGGCGAGAAGGCCCCGGCGACCACCGCGGCGGCCACTTCGCCCAACGAGTGGCCGATCACGCCGGCGGGGCGGATTCCGAGGCCGCGCCACACTTCGGCAAGCCCGATCTGGAGGGCGTAGACGGCGGGCTGCACCCGGTCCATCCCGGAGGCGGCCAGACCGTCCTCGCTGATGAGTGTGTGCAGGGAGAGACCGCTCTCCTCCTGTACGACCGGTTCCAGCGCGTCGATGACCGCGACGAAGCCCGGTTCATCCCCGAGGAGTTGGACACCCATGCCGTCCCACTGCGAGCCGTGGCCCGAGAAGACGAACACCGGATCTGTGCCCTTCGCGTCCGCCACGCTGGCGCGAGCGGCGAACGGGCCCGGTTCGCCGCCGTCAGCGACCATCCGCAGCCTCTGGATCAGTGTCTCCCGGTCGGCCGCGCGAATCACCAGGCGCTCGGTGAGGTGCGTGCGGCGCAGGGCGAGGGTGTGGGCCACATCGGCCAGCGGTGTGCCGATGCCTTCTCCGGTCAGCCACTGTGCGAGCCGCCCGGCGTTCTCACGCAAGGCCGCAGGGGTACGGGCGGAAAGCGCGAAGTGCGTTTCTCCGTGCTTCATGTGCGGCATGCCACTCTCAGTCTTTGATCGTCACGGCCGGCCGGGTATCCACCGAGCCGCTGGCCGGCACGCGAGCACTCAGTGGAGACCGCGCGGCGGATGCCGCCCGCCGGGCCGAGCTGCTCACGGACCCGAAGGAGATCTACGAGCACGCGATCTCCGTGCAGGTCGCCTGGGACGAGATGACCACCGTGTGCCGCCAAGGGTCGGTGCGGGCAGAAGAGTTCATGACCGTCAAGGAGCGTGGAAGCGTCCAGCACATCGCGTCCCGGGTGACCGGGGAGCTCAACATGGCCGACCGAGGGCCCTGGCCCGCTCTCGCAGCCGTCTTCCCCGCGGTCACCGCGTCCGGCGTACCCAAGGACGCCGCGTACCGGACCATCCGCAAGCTCGAGTCCGGCCCACGCGGTCTGTACAGCGGCGCGGTCATGACCGTCGGCAGCGACGGCCTATTGGACGCCGCCCTGGTACTCCGCACAGTCTTCCGCAAGCACGGACAGACGTGGCTACGGGCGGGCGCCGGAATCGTCGGACAGTCCGTGCCGGAGCGGGAGTTCGAAGAGATCTGCGAGAAGCTTCGAAGCATTTCTCGGACCCTCGTTCCAGTGGTGGACTGCTGAGCTGACCGGCCGGCCAACGCCAGGCCAGCGCTTCCAGCATGGCACTTTCCTTTACAGCCCTGTTCGACTTATGGGGAGGTCGGCGCTACTCTTAACCCGAACAGTAGTGTTCAACTTAAGGAGTACGTCGTGCCCTCCGCCCCGTCCCCCTCCCCAACCTCCACCAGGTCAGGCGGAGAAGGCCATCCCTTGCGTTGGCCCATCCTGGCGGTCCTGTGCCTGAGTCTTCTGATCGTGGGTCTCGATGTCACCGTCCTCAACGTGGCCCTGCCGACGCTTGTGGACGAACTAGGCGCCACGACAAGCGAATTGCAGTGGCTGGTTGACATCTACAGCCTGATGGCTGCCGGCCTGATGCTCTTTGCCGGCAGTCTCGCCGACCGATTCGGCCGCAAGCCTGTCTTCATCGCCGGCCTGGTCCTCTTCACCGGCGCCTCCGCCGTCGCCGCCTTCTCCGGGACCACCGCTTCCCTCATGGCCGCTCGCGGAGTGATGGGGGTCGGCGAGGCACTGATCATGCCGGCGACGCTGTCGATCATCGGCACCGTCTTCACCGATCCCGCTGAACGGATGAAGGCAATCGGACTCTGGTCCGCCATGATCGGAGTAGGCCTGGCCATGGGCCCGTTGGTGGGCGGCTGGCTACTCGGCCGGTTCTGGTGGGGTTCCGTCTTCCTCATCAACGTACCCATCGGTGTCATCGCCCTCGCGGTGGCACTCAAGATCGTTCCGAACTCCCGTGCAGCCGTAGCCCGACGCCTGGACCTGGCCGGCGCAGCGCTTTCGGTTCTCGGCATCGGCACGCTGCTCTGGGCGATCATCGAGGGCCCGGTAAAGGGCTGGACCAGCGCGCCGGTACTCGTCGGATTCGGCGCGGCGGCCGTGCTACTCGCCGCCTTCCTCGTCCGGGAGCGCACCGCCAGGGAACCGATGCTGCCCCTGAGCATCTTCGCCCACCGGCGCCTGGCCGTCGGTAACATCCTGGTCTTCCTGGGACTGCTCTCCCTCCTCGGGGCTCTGTTCGTACTCGTCCAATACCTGCAGTTCGTCCTCGGTTACGACGCCGGAGAAACGGGCCTACGCATCGCGCCCACCGCTCTGGTCATCCTGGTGGCCGCTCCGCTGGCTTCCTTCCTGGGCCAGCATGTGGGCACACGCTGGCTCGCTGCCCTGGGGCTCGCGTTCGCCGCGGTCTCCCTGCTGCTCCTCGCGACGACCGAGGACGGCGACGGTTATGGCCGGTTGCTGGCCGCCATGCTCTTCCTGGGCTGCGGCGCCGGTTTCATCATCGGCCCGACCAGCGACGCCATCGTCGGCTCGCTCCCTGAGGACGACCTCGGAGTGGGTTCCGCCACCAACAGTGCGGCCGTACAACTCGGCGCCGCTCTCGGTGTCGCGGTGCTGGGCAGCCTTCTGTCGGGGGCGTATCGCGACGACCTGAGGGAGAGCACGGCGGGCGCCGCCCTGCCGGACTCGGCCATGGACACGGCCGGTGACTCCGTGGGCGCCGCGCTCGCCGTCGCCGGACACCTTCCGGAGCAGGCGGGCGAGGCCCTTGGCCAAGCTGCGCGATCCGCGTACGTCTCAGGCATGGCGCCGTCGATGCTGACGGGAGCCGCGGTAGCGGCCGCAGGCATCCTCGTGTCGCTGTTCCTCTTCCCCAAGGACAAGAGGAGCGACGGACCCACCGCCGACACCGACCGACTCGCCGACGTTCCAGGCCAGCAGGCCGGCACTCGCTCGCACCACTGACCGTACGAACAGCTTCATTCCAGTACCACACGCCCGCGTCGCGCGGTGCCACGCAGTGACTGACGGCGTGGCACGGCGCCAAGGAGGTGACATACGCTCCCGCCATGCCCACTCCCCCTCAGAAGGCCCGCCGCTCCACCGGTGACCGGGACGAACCACGCCGCAGAGCCGACGCAGAGCGCAGCATCGCAACCATCGTGGCCGCCGCTCTCGACCGCTTCGTCCACGACCCCCATGTCAGCATGACTGCGGTGGCCAGTGCGGCCGGCGTCAGCCGTGTCACGCTGTACGCGCACTTTCCGTCCCGCGAAGCACTGCTGGACGCAGTCCTCGCCCATTCGGTCGAACAGGCAGACGCCGTCCTCCAGGGGCAGCACCTCGACGACGGGCCGGCTGACGAGGCGTTCTCACGCCTCGTGCGCTCCAGTTGGCGCATTCTGGAACGGCACGCTTTCCTCCTTTCCGCCTCCGAAGGCGTCATCACCCCGGCTCGCCGCCGCAAGCACCACGAGAAGGTGCTCGGGCGGGTGGAGAGGATTCTGACGCGTGGCCAGGAAGAGGGGGTTTTCCGTTCAGACCTCCCGATGGGCTGGCTGGTGACCACCTTCTACAGCCTGCTGCACGCGGCGGCGGCGGAAGCCGACGCCCATCACCTCAAGACCAAGAGCGTTCCCGACATCCTCGACCGCACGCTCTCCTCAATCCTCCGGAGTCCCGATGCATCCCCGTGAAAAGCTCATACGAAGCTGCCTCACCGCCATCAGCGCGGGCGATACAGACATCTAGCTGTCGTGCTACACGGAAGACGCGGTGTCGGAGGACATTCCGCTGAACTCCATCTGGGCAGGCCGCACCGGACTCGAAGACGGCGTGCGCTCATGGCTCAAAGCCATCCCGGACACCGACATGAAGATCCGGTCCCTACGCGTGGAAGATCGCTTCGGGACATGTGAGTGGACAATGTCCGGGACCCTCCAGGGGAGCATCGACGGGCTCCCCCCACAGATCGCCTCCCTCGCCGAAGGAAAGCGTTTCTCCATGAACGGAGCGACGGTCTACGAGTTCTCAGCCGACGGCCGCATTCAGCGTGAAGCGCTGTACTGGGATCTCGTCGGCGTCCTGGGCCAATTCGGACTGCTGCCTGCCCTCTGACACTTTGCGCGAGACCTGGCGGCCAAACCGACGCAGACCATCCCCCGGCGCATCTTCTCCGACGCAGCACACCAGTCGGCCGGCAACGACCGTGGACACACCTGCGGGCACAGTGCGTGCGAGCCGCTACGTGACCTCACGCGAGAGGAACAGCAGAGGATGACAGCCTGGACCCCGCACTACCTCCTGTCCCACCTCACCCTCCCGCCGACCGGATACCGCCCGCAACGTGGCCACATCGATGTCTGGACCCTGCACGCCAACCCGGACACGACCAGCTGTACTCAACGCCTAAAAGCCCTGCTCGGCACCACCGAACGGCGACGCGCGAGCGGCTTCCTGATTCCCGCACACTTGATGATGCCGGGGCACTGCCACGTCGCTGCTGGCGTCCGGGAACCCCCGCCCCCGACTGCCAGCGCCTCTGTGTGAAGTCGCGCTGAGAGGGCACCTGGTGTGGCCTTACCGCCCTTTATGACCCAGTAAGGCTCCGTTGGCTCTGTCTCGCGGACGGCGAGTCGGCGAGTCGGCGACGTACGCGGACTGGAACTGCCGCAGGGCCCCGGCCATAGGTCGCCTCGGAGCATCGGAGGCCTGCCGGCGGGATACGGGGGCATACGGGCCTCACCCTGTCGAGAGGAACCGCCCCATGCTTGGTATAGCCGCGGCCGTACTGTTCTTCATCGCGTTCCTGATCAACGCCGCCGAGATCACGACGAACGATGTCTTCTCTTCCTCGAACGTCATGCTCCTCGGCCTGATGCTCCTGGCCCTGCACGTCGCGGGAATCGGAAGTGGCTGGTCTGGCCGCCGACGCTGACAGAGCCGCGACCCGGGGTTGGGTGAGGTTCGTGACGGCTCCTCACCCAACCCCGCGCTACGCGGAAACTGTCTGCGTCGTCGGCCCTCTGGTCGAGTACGGAAAAGACGCATCAGGGATGATGCCGCCAGGCCGGTCTTCTGAGCGCATGCCCGGTAATCGCGGAGGATCGGGGTACACGGGCTGGCATGGCACCGGAAAATGATCACTCCATGCCCTTGCGGGCCGTGCGACAGCTGCGCCGTATCCGCGCCTTCTATGCGGCGGCTGTCTTCCTGTGGGCAGCATTGGCTGCCTGGGAGGGATGGGAGCATCCCGGAAGCCGGCCCATGTGGGTGTCTGTGCTCTTTCTGGTGGTCTTTACCGGGCTGTTGTCCATGACATCCCTGTGGCTGTGGCGTCATCAGACCGCCGGCGCGGGCGAAGCCGCTCATCATGCCGCTCCGCGGGAAACGGCATCCCCTCGCCGGAACCGTCTGAGCCCCGGTACCCGCTGACCTCTTCGGCTGGTGCTCCGACCGGGAAGATTCACCGGGTCGTTGGTGCGTTGAGAGTCCGGGCCTGGCGAAGAAAACTCGTTGCGGGGACTTATGGATGTTTCTCGAACTTCTCCGATCACGGCTTCGACCTCGACGGGGTGTGGTGGCCGACCTCGGAGCACTACTTCCAGGCGCAGAAATTCAGGGGCACTCGTCACGCGGATCTCGTCCGGCGTGCTCGCACGCCGCTGCGGGCAGCGGAGCTGGGCCGTGACTCGTCCAGACCTCTGCGGAGGGACTGGAAGCGGGTCAAGGACGATGTGATGCGCCGTGCGGTGGCAACCAAGTTCCGCGCGCATGCCGATATCCGTGACATTCTGCTGTCCACCGGTGACGAAGAATTCGTCGAGGACACCACCACCGATCACTACTGGGGTCGGGGCAGGACCGGGAGCGGCAAGAACGTGCTCGGGCGGATTCTGGTGCGCACCCGTAGCCAGTTGCACGCCGAACTCGCCGAAGCTTTCGACAGCGATGGCCTCCGCCCGAGGCAGTGATCCGTGGGCGTTGCGCCACCGCAGGTAGGCGTGCAGGGTCCGGCTCTGCGCGGTGTGGGTGGGACGGTGGCAGTTGGCGACGGTGAGCTTCCTCAGCGGTCCGAAGTGCGCCTCGATCGGATTGCCCAAGAGGGGGGACTCCTTCCACGTCTTGGTGCGCTGGAAGATGACACCCCGGGGCGGGCCAGCAGGCCACGTAACATCTCGCGGCCGATGCGGATGATCCGGTCGTGAACTTTTCGCAGGTAGACAACGAGTGTGCGCAGTGCCCAGCGGGTGACTCCTGATCGGTCAGTCCGCGCACACGGAAGTCGCGCGGATGCCCCGGCAGGAAAGGACGGCCCTGCGGGCATCACGGAGGAAGGGTGCGTTTCCTTGCGTTGGCGCCGCACGGTTGTATGGGGTTGCACCTTCCGTAGCGGCATGTGGTCCGGTGGACCTACGTCTCGATGCCTTGAGGAAAGGTCCTTGCTCATGCATTCGTCTTTCATGCCGCCCCGTCAGGTCAAGATCGGTGACGCGGCGACCTTCGTCGGCAGCACGCCACGGGCGATTCGCCATTACCACGAGATCGGCCTGCTCCCCGAGCCTGAGCGGGGCGGCGATGACCGCCGCCGCTACGGGTACGAGGACATGATCCGCTTGCTGTGGATTCGCAAGATGGCCGACGCCGGGATCGCCCTGGACGACATCCGTGACGCCTTTACCACCGGCACGGCTTCCGCCGGTGCGGACAGCGGAGAAGGTATCGCGGGCATCCTGGAGCGGTTGGAGGGAACCCTCGCCGAGCAGGAGGCGGAATTGCGGCGGCAGCGGACCGCCGTGCAGCGGATGCGCACCGAAGGCAGCCGGATGGGCCTGCTCTCCGGGTTCGTCACCGAACGCCTCAAGAGCCTGCCCGAGGGCTCCCTGCGTCAGGCGGACCTGGACAGTCTGCTGGTCACTGGGCGGATCTTCGGCCCGCTCGGCGCGGCCGTCCAGGCCACCCGCTTCGTCGTCCTGGCCACGCATCCCGCTCTGCGGGAGGATTCCGACCGCATCGATGACGCCGAGGAGGCACTCGATGACAGTGTCGCCGTCGATGATCCACGGGTGGTTCAAGTGGCCCTCGAGCGGCACGCCTTCGAAAGCACCCTGCAGGCCGTCATCGAGGAGTCCGGCCTGGGTAAGGACGACGATGCCCTCTTCGACGCCTGGGACACTGCGCACCCTGCCACCGCCGATGACGGCGAGGGCGAGGGCAAGGCCGACTTCAGCTCTGACAGGCGGGAGGCTGACTCCATGAGCGCGGTCGAAGCCACCGGCAGGATGCCCTACGACTTCTCCCCAGCCCGCCTGCGCTGTATGGAACTGGCCGCAGAACTCTCCGCCCAAGACGCACCCGCTACCTAGAACACGGCCTAGCCTTTCCGTTCACGCGGACGTGCCGTGTCCGGGGGAAGGGGTCCGACCGCGAGCAAGTTCTGCGCCGCCCACGGGCCGGCCGCATCCTCCCGATGCACGGCCGGCACACCACAGGAAGCACCGCAGCCCGGTCCGCAGAACACCGCTTCCCCGAACGTGGATGGTGCACGGCAGCTTCCGAGACCACCGGCGCCGTCGACAGCGGAAACGGGGGCGGGCAGTCTGTTCCGTACCCTGGCGGCATGCGCATGCGCCCCACTGTGAGCTGGACCCCGGCCGCGGACCTGCCGCCGGGCACCACGGATCTGGAGCCGGTCACCGGTGTGCTGAGCACTGGCGGTGTGCTGGTTCTCAGCGGGGCGGGCATCTCCACGGAGTCGGGCATCCCCGACTACCGCGGCGAGGGCGGGAGCCTGAGCCGGCACACTCCGATGACCTACCAGGACTTCACCGCCAACAATCAGGCCCGGCGCCGGTACTGGGCGCGCAGCCACCTCGGCTGGCGCACCTTCGGCCGCGCCCGCCCCAACGCCGGACACCGGGCCGTGGCCGCGTTCGCGCGGCACGGCCTGCTCTCGGGCGTGATCACCCAGAACGTCGACGGCCTGCACCAGGCCGCCGGCACCGAGGGCGTCGTGGAACTCCACGGCAGTCTGGCTCGGGTCGTCTGTCTTTCCTGCGGTGCCTTCAGCCCGCGCCGCGAGCTCGCCCGGCGGCTGGAGGAGGCCAATGCGGGCTTCGAGCCGGTGGCCGCCGGAATCAATCCGGACGGCGACGCCGACCTCACCGACGAACAGGTCGGGGACTTCCGCGTGCTGCCCTGCACGGTCTGCGGCGGCATCCTCAAACCGGACGTGGTGTTCTTCGGTGAAACCGTCCCGCCACCGCGGGTCGAACACTGTCGCGAACTGGTCCACGAGGCCGCCTCGCTGCTGGTCCTGGGTTCCTCGCTGACGGTGATGTCCGGGCTCCGGTTCGTCCGCCAGGCAGCCCAGGCCGGGAAGCCGGTGCTGATCGTCAATCGGGACCAGACCCGCGGCGACCGGCACGCTCTCACGCGGGTCGCACTCCCGCTGGGAGCCGCCCTCACCACCGTGGCCGGCCGACTGGGTATCCCCGTCGACGGTGAGGTGACGGCTCGGGCAGACGAGTGACGGTCGCTGGGCGTCAGTGAAGCGACCTTCGAGGTCCTGTTCTCCTCGCGCCGTGGCCAGGCAACCGTGTTCAGGGGCATGACACGCCCCCCACACACACCTACCGGCGGGTCACCTGCGTCGGCACACTCGAAGGCATGACACGTGAGCAGTCCGCCGGCGGGGCCACCGAGCTGGGCAGCTTCCTGCGCGCCCGTCGGCTCATTGGAGGGCACACAGGGACACCGGCTCCTCACGTACTACGCCGAGCCGGGCACCCCCGACCACGACGGCGTCGTACTCCTCGACATGCTCGGTTCGCGGCCGACGCCGCGCGAACCGGCCTCGTCCCCGGACGAAACCACCTCGCCGTCGATCTGATCCTTCGTCAGGACTGTGTGCGGCGCTGCTGCTCCGCGTTCGTGTCGGGATGTCCGGCGGGCTGCGGTGTGGTCATGGCGAGCAGAAGCATGGCGTCGCGGTCGGGGCTTCCGGGTTCGACGGTGTAGACGCCCAGGCGTTGGCCGGGGGTGCCTTCGAGGTGCATGCTCTGGCCGCTGAGGGTGAGGACGCCGACCTCGGGGCGGTGGGAGGTCTTCTGGAGAGTGGATGCCGTAGCCGCGCAGCGTCGCCGCCGGGCGGGGGCCATGACCCCGCGCGGCGGCGAGGTCCCATTCCCGGGTGGTCGCCGCGGCTGAGGGAGAAGAGGAGGATGACGAATGAGTGATGCGGATCACATTGAATGTCGTCGTTCATAAAGTGAATATTCCTTCACCAATGGCGCCGGTCTCGCCCGGAGTACACCCTCCTGCCTCCGGCCCAGCGTCGGCCGAAACATAGGAGTGGCCATGGCCTCCACACCCCTCCTCTTCCTGCACGGTTACTGGCACGGCTCCTGGTGCTGGAGCGAGGTCATTGCCAAGGTGACTGCGGCCGGTCGGCAAGCAGCCGCTGTGGACATGGCGGGGCACGGGCTGTACGCCCGCCGGCCCGAGTGTCTCTCCCGACGCCCTTTCGATCCTGACGCGGTCGCGACAGAGACCTCTCCGGTGGCACATGTCGGCCTGGACGACGCTGCCGCGCTTCTCGTCTCACAGATCAGAGAGGTCGGCCGTGGCGGTCCGGTCACCGTGGTGGCCCACAGCATGGGCGGCACAGTGCTGACACGGGCGGCTCAGCACGTGCCGGAGCTGATCGAACACATGGTGTACCTGACGGCGTTCATGCCGGCCTCGGACGTCCCGGCTCTCGCGTACATCCAGTCGGCGGACAACGAGGGCGAGCTCGTGGGGCCGTCGCTGCGCGCCGACCCCGCCGTGATCGGCGCTCTGCGCTTCGACCTCGCGTCGCAGGACGCCGCCTACCGGCAGCAGTTGCGCCAGGCGTTCTTCGGCGACGTGGATCCGGACGTCGCCGACGCCGCCCTCGGCCTGCTGTCCCCCGACGCCCCGGCCGGTATCGCGCTGGGTGCGACCACCCTGACCCGAGACGGCTGGGGATCGATTCCGCGCACCTACGTCACCTGCGCACAGGACATGGCGCTACACCCGGCGGTGCAGCGCAGGTTCATCACGGAGGCCGACGACGCTTTCCCGGACAACTCGACATCCGTGGTGGCACTGGACGCCTCCCACTCACCGTTCCTGTCGGTGCCGGGCCAGGTCGCGGACATCGTCACGAAGCTGGGCTGACACCAGGATTCGGCGAGGGCGCCCCATCTGTCGCACCCGCGACATGAGACGGCACCGGCGCCGCCGCGCTGCGTTGTGCGCTCGCCACCTTTCTGCCCCGTCGACAGACCGGCACCGTCCCGACAAACCCGTCGGCCAAGCCGCCGGAGCCCGCGAAGACCGCCCGGTAAGCAGTACTCAAGTAGTCATGGCCGCGACCCGATGTCACCGAGCGGCGGTCCGGATGAGCATCTCGTCTGGCGAGCGGACCGGGGTCCCCCGGGCCGCTGTACCGGCCGGTGGAGCGATGGCACCGCTCGTCCGTCACGCCGTGTGAGTGTCCATTCGGGCAGGCGTCAGTCCGAGTCCTCCTTCTTCCTGAGCTCGGCCCGCGACTCCCCGGTACTCGTCGGGCTCGATCCGGACCGGGTAGCCACTCAGCGAGGGAGTAATACGAGTGCGTCACGTCCAGCACCGCCAGGGCGTCCGGATCTCCCGGCTTCCACCGGCCGTCCGTGACGAGCGCTTCATGACCTCGCGGCGGCCGCGAGGGGCAGCGCCTGCTGACGGTCATCTGCCCGGGTAGCGGGTCGGTGGTTTCCTGGCGGCGGACGCAGATGGTGCTGCTGCACGGGCAGGGCATGTCCGTGGCGAAGATCGCCGAATTGCCGTTCGCGGTGCGGACACCACGAGGTCGAGAAGATCGTCAAGTCCAGGTCAGCCGAGCACGGTCCGAGAAGCTGTGCCGGTGCCCGAGCGAGTACGCGTCCGGGAAAGTCCCGGTTCGCGGCCGTGTTCCCAGTGCTTGGGTCCGGAGCGGTCCGCAGGTCAGGAGCCCGGCCTCAGTCGGCGTGTCCGACGCCGCGATCGGGGGCGCTCATGTCTCCTGTGCCGGGCGTGCCGTCGGCGAGTCCGTAGCGCAGATACACGGTGCCCTTGGGACCGGCTGCCGGTGGTTCGAGAAGCGTGAGGTTCGTGGGTACTTCGCCGCCGTCGAACACCTTCTTCCCCACTCCGAGCAGGATCGGGTGCACCCAGAGGTCGAGACGGTCGAAGAGTTTCTCACGCAGGAGGCTCTGCACCAGGTCCAGGCTCCCGACCACCTTCACGTGCTCGTGCCGGTCGCGGATCTCGCGCACCGCCGCGGCAAGATCCGGGCCGAGCTGCGTGGACCCGGCCCACGACAGGTCGGGCCTGCCGCGGGATGCCACGTACTTCGGGACACGGTTGAAGAGCGCGGCGATCTCGCCGTCCTCGCCGCCCTTCTGGTGGGGCCAGTAGGCAGCGAAGATGTCATACGTCCGCCGACCGAGCAGGAGGGCGTCCGTGCCCTCGTACGCGGCACCGACCTGTGCCCCGGCGACCTCGTCCAACAGGGGTGCCTGCCAGCCGCCGAACGGGAATCCGGCCGGGTCCTCGTCGGGGCCGCCGGGCGCCTGCCCGACAAGGTCGAGCGTCGCGAACAGTTCGATGTGGATGAGGCCCATGATTCTCTCCCGATGAGATGGTCGTCCCGGTCAAAAGGTAGACCCGCAGGAACCGGCGGACTCATCGCCGCGCGGGGGCCCGCCATCGTCACCGCTCGCGAAGAGACACGCCGGACCGCCTCCTGGCGTGACCCAGGCACACGGTCCCTGCGCGCTAGCGAGAGGCCGAGGCCCCCACCCGCGCGTCGCGGAACGGGGGCCGGAGAAGGTCTACGACGTCGTGGGCTTGTACTTCGACCCGACCGAGGGTGCGGTGGTGCTCTCGGTGGACGAGAAGTCGCAGATCAGGCCCTGGACCGGCCCCAGCCCGTGCTGCCGATAATGCCGGGCATGCCCGAGCGGCGCACCCAGGACTACGTCCGCAAGGTTCGACCACCTTGTTCGCCTCCTTCGACGTCGCCACCGGTGAGGTCCTCACCGCCCTGCACCGCCGACACCGGGCCGCGAAGTTCAAGAAGTTCCTGATCCGTATCGACAAGGAGGTGCCCGCACGCCTGCAGGTCCACCTGATCGCCCGATCGTCGACAACTACGGCATCCACAAAGCCCCTGCGATCAAAGCCCGGCTGCCAACACCCCCGTTTCAGGCTGCACTTCACCCCGGGCCGGCTCGTCCTGGAGGAGATGGGCGCAGGTGGCACAGCGTCACCTCCTCCTGCCGCTCCCCGCCCGGTTCGACACCCCGTCTACAGGCGCCGGCTGCGGGCGGCGACGAGCTTGCCCCCGGCGAATCCGTCCACGCGCACCGACTCGGCGGCCGTGGCCCCCGGAACCACGACTTCGGCCTGGCCGTCGGGGATGTCCACGGATGTGCGGGGCCGCTGATCGAGGTACACATCCACGCGATCGACGTTGGCCGTCTTGAGCTTGAGACGGAGCGAGCCGTCGGCCTGTGTGGCGTCCGTGATGGTCAACTCCCGTACCGGCTGCGCCTTGAGGAGTTCACCGGCACGTGCCATGAGGTCGACGTTGCCCTCCAGGAGGTCCCGGCGAGTCATGCGGTGACGTTCGTCCGGTACGACGCCGAGGTCCTCCAGGGGCGTACCGGCCCGGTCACCGACCCGCAGAGACCGGCGGATCGCCACACGCATGCCCGCTTCGTTCGGCAGGGGACGGTACGGCGAGGGGGTGACCGGGAAGAAGGTGATGATGTCGCCCTGCGCCCAGACATTGGCGCCGCCGGCTCCCGTGTTGTCGTCGGTGCCGAGCACGGTGCCGATCTTGTGGTCCTGGAATCCGGCGGCGAACATGTCGGTGGCGGAGTAGCAGCGGGCGTTGGTGATGAGGACGACCGGGCCGAAGTACTGCTGTCCGATGGCGTTGGCGGCGTCCTCCGGAGTGAGGGGCAGGCCGTCGGAGAAGGCGGCCCCGATCTCGATGGCCTGCTCCATGGATTTCACCCAGGGGCGGAGGCGGGGGCTGTTGCGACAGATCCGCAGATTGAGGGGGGTGTTGATGAACTGGAACGGTTCCGGCGTGATCCGACGTGGTGTCAGGGTCTGGAGGGTGAGCTCCGATGCCCAGACCAAACCGCCGCCGTTGTCACGCACGTCGACGATCAGACCGTTCTGGGGCAGTAGCCCGATGAGCCGGACGAACTCCTCGACGAAGGGGCCGGCGTCCGGGACGAAGAAGGTGTGGATACGGATATGACCGAAGGTGCCCGAGGGGGTCTGGACGGTGCGGGCGGTGAAGACATCCGGCATCATGCTGACGATCTCGCCCGCCGCGGAATCAGGGGATTCACCCGCCTCCACGGCCCGCTGCTGCGCGACGACGCGCGGCGCGAAGAGCATGACGTTGGCCCGGGAGATCTCGTCGCCCTCGTAGTCCATGCCCAAGAAAAGCGCGGCCTCACCGAGCGGGCCGGTCATCCGTGGGAGGTTCTCCACGATCTGCCAGTTCTCACGCAGCTCGTGCGCGGCGCCGTCTGTGCCTGTGTAGCTGACGGTCACCCACTCCTCGAACGGGGGCAGATGGGCCGAGAGGGAGCGCACCGTCAGTGACTGGATGCCTCGGCTGCGGCGCGCAGCCGTGTTGCTTCCGGCGAACCGGGCGGCGTTGAGCTCGACGGCCTGCTCGATGGGAATGCCACTCCAGTGGGTGATCTCGACGCCCGGTGCGAAGCCCGGTGCGGAGAAACCCTGGGTAATGCGCGTGACCAGGAAACGGGGCTTCGGTCCATCGGCGCACTCTTCGACCCGGAAGGGGAGGAAGGCGATCTTCTTGGCGAATGGCGCGGGCAGCTGGTAGTTGGTGTGCAGGTCCCGGACCGAGTGGAACACCTTGGACATCTCCGAGTGGAAGAGCCACTCGGGCGGCATGGTGTCGTCCGTCTGCTGCTCCAGCTGTCGGCGGATGAGGCGGAGCCGTTGTACGGGGTTGACCGCGTGCATCGCGATCTTCAGGGGCAGGTGTACGTAGTTCTGCTCCATCAGCACCAGGGCCTGATCGACGAGGAGCATCCTCTGCTCCAGCGTGAGCGCTCCGGCGCCCGCCAGGAAGGTTTCGAGTTGCGTGGCGGCCGCCAGATGCTCACGGACCGATGGGGCTGTTCGCGTGAGGTACTCGGCAGTGGCGTCGGTGGTGACTCGGCCCATGATGCCTCCGTTGATCGGTGTGAACTGTTCCCTGTCATCGGCCGGCTGCGCCCCGATCGATAGAGCCCACGAATCACTTCACCCGTCCAGCCTCCGCCACCTTGAAAACACAGGTCAAAGGGCTGGTGTGACCGGTGCTGTCGTCGCCGACATCTACGACCGCGTCATTGTGATGCGACGGTCCGGCGCCGTATCACCGCCGAGATGCGCGGCCGAGGCGGATGCGCCAGTGACCCGGAATGGAAAGCCGGGCGGCGCCTGCTGCGCACCTCCTCACCTGACGAGAACCGGCGCCGACCGCCACCAAGTCGGCCACGCCCGCTGCCAGGTGACCGTGGCCTTGGCACGGACCCATCTGACACGGCGCTGCCGACCTCAAGCCTGCGCGTGGCCGTATCGCGCCCTGGCTGAGGTCAGGTCGGGTTCGCCGAACCGGGCACGCAGACGGTCGAATGCGTGGACCTTGTCCACGCCGAACTTCTCCACGTGCGCGGCATAGGAGCCGGCGGTGAGGAACGTCGGGGGTGTCGTCTTGCTGTGGAACTTGTCCGCGTACATGACCAGTTGCTCTTCGATGGTCTCGGCCAGATAGTCGGCCTCGGGTATGGCGAGCTTCTGTTCGCGGACGTCGTGCCGGGTGAGACCAACTCCCGTGTGGCAGGAGCAGAAACGGCACAGGCGCTCCGGGAAGCCCTCCTCTTGGAGGATCTCGTGGCCGAGGACGCCGTGGCGGATGTAGTTGCGGTGATCGAGCCGACCGGCCTGGTCGTACAGCCGGTAGACGCCGATGTCGTGGAGCAGGGCGCCCACACGGACGAGGTCGGCGTCGAGGGGGAGGTCTGTCCGTGCCACAAGCTGTTCGGCGATGCCGCAGACGATTTCGCAGTGGGTGAAGACGAGATCCAGCGCCTCCCGCGACGGCGCGTACCGCTCGTGCAGCGCGCGTACCTCATCGACCGTCGGAAGGATCACTTCGGCAGCGTACCTGCCCACCCACAGGCGATCTGCCGCCCGCACAGCCAGCCGGGCGCCACGCAGGGCGTACCCCCGGCGGTGACCGTAGCAGGGCGAACCTTGCCTGATGCGGCACCAGTACCGGCGAACCTCCGACTTGCCTATCAGGAAAGCCAAGAGTAACTTTCCCAACAGGAAAGTAATCGGGGCGGGAGGGCGATGGCCGTGAGCAGGCCGGTGGATGCCGAACAGGCGTGGAAGGATCTCCAGCGCATCCGAGTGCCGCAGGAGCGGGTGTACGACGAGTTCGAGCACTCCGTGTCCGGCGGGCGCGGCATGACCTACGGCACGGCCGCGCTCATGTGGGTGTTCCTTGCCGGCGTGGGCATGGACCTGCCCCAGTGGGGCGTCGGACTGTTCGTGGCCGCCTACGCCGGGGTGTTGAGCGTGCTGGTCGTGATGAGCAGCCGCAGGGGCCGGATGCGACTGCACCACACCCGCTGCCCCGGGCGCATGTGGGCCGCGTTCGGTGCGGCGGCGGTGCTGGTCGGCGGGACGATCGTACTGGCGGACCACCTGACCGAGTCACTGGAGCCGATCTACGCCGGCCCCGTCCAGGCCACGGCCGCGGTGGCCGTGTACCTGCTCTCCCTCGGCCCCGCCAACCGCTGGGCGGCCGACTCGGTGCGGAGCACCGGCGAACCGACGGCCGACGAGGAGACGTGCCGATGAGCACCCCCGCCGCCTTCGACGAGCTGAGGCGCCCAGCGAGAGGAACCCCGACGCCGCACTGGAGCGGCTGGAAGAGGAAAACGAGCGGCTGAGCCGCCACCTGGACGACCTCGTGCGTACGCGGGACGCACTGGACGCGGCGATGGCCTCGGCACAGGCACATCACGAGGCCCTGCGGACTACGGCGCCCGACTGACCCGACACGGGTGGCCCGGACGCGTCGGCGCTCAGGCGCCGAGGCCATCACCGGCCTGGATCTCGTCGCCGAGCAACTCGCCGTCGCCGAGGGGCGATCCCTCTCCTTCGGGCAGGCGGACGTCCCCTTCTCCGGGCACTCCATCGAGTGCCGCATCAACGCCGAGGTCTGGGCCCGAGACTTCCGGCCGAGCCCGGGGACGGTGACCGAGGCGGTCTGGCCCCTCGGTGACGGCATCCGGATCGACACCCATCTCCAGGCGGGCGCGACCGTGCCGCCGTAATACGACTCCCTGCTGGCGAAGCTGATCGTCCACGGCCGGGACCGTGACGAGGCGGTGGCCCGGCTGCGTGGCGCCCTCGCGCGGTGCGCGATCGACGGGGTCAGCACCAACACCGCCTTGCATCAAGCGGTGCTGGCGGAAACCGACTTCGCGGAGGGCGGGCCCCGGTCCTGGACCGCGTGGGCTTCCGGGCCCTCGACTACACCTCCAGCACCCACATGGGCATGGCGGTACGGACCCACCGCGAGGATCCCTGGGAACGCATCCGGCTCACCCACCGGGCCATGCCCAACACCCCGTTGCAGTTCATCGGCACCGGCCTGCGCTTCATCTCCTGGGAGGTCGCCCACCCGGAGTTCATGCAGCTCGTCCACGACCGGCTGGTGGCCAACGGCGTCACCCGGTACGTCGTGCTCGACCCCATGCACGACATGGACGCCGTACGCGAGTCCGCGCGGTGATCCGCGCGGCCGGCGCCACGGAGATCGTCGGAGCGCTCGCCTACACCGTCAGCGACGTGCACGACGACGCCCACTACGGCTCCCTCGCCGCCCAGATGGCGGCCTGCCCGGACATCGACCGCGTCTACATCAAGGACCCCGGCGGACTGCCTGGGCGACCGACGCAACCACGGGCTCACCCCTCTCCCCGGAGCCCTGGAACTCACCGCCGCGCTCACCACCCGCTGCCTGCCTTGGCTCATCTTCACCAACGGCGCCACCCGTACGCCCGAGGAGTACGCGCGGACCCTGCGCCGGATCTGCTTCGACCTGCCCGACGAGGCCGTGCTCACCCCCGCCACCAGCGCCGTCGACCACTTTCTGGCCATGGGGCATCGCAGCGTGCTGGTGCTCGGCGGCGAGGGGGTGAAGGAACCGCTGCGCCGGGTCGGCATCGAGGTCATCGAGCCCAAGGAAAAGCCCGAGGCAGACGCCGTGCTGGCCGGCTGGTACCGCGAGTTCACATGGACGACCTGGAGGCGGCCTGCCATGCCGTCCTCGGCGGCGCCGCCCTGTACAGCTGCTCGCCGTCGGCATTCTTCGCCACGGCCGAGGGCAGGGCCCTGGCCACGTCCCGGGTCATCTGCGCCATGATCAGCCCAGCAGTGTCACGGGGGTCACCGAGCAGATCGTGGGCAAACCCTCACTGATCGGCCTGCGATGCGCCGCACAGCGGCTGGATGTCGCCCCGCAGGAACTCGCCGTCGTCGGAGACGACCCGGAACTGGAGATGGCGATGGCCCACGCCGTCGGCGCCCTCGCCATCGCGGTGGGCACCGGCATCCATCCGACGGACCGTCACACCGACCTGCCCCCCGGAGCACAGCCCGCACCTCACCCTCGACGGTCTCGGCCAACTCCTCGCACTCCTGCCCGCGACAGTCTGACCGGACCGCCCGTCTCTCGTCCCTCACCAGCCGCCGTGCACAGAGCGCCTCTTCCCGTCGACAGAGGCGCTCGGCCCGTTCCGTACACGCAGTTCGCGCGTCGCACGCCTCATAGCCCTGTTCAACATGGGCCGCTTCGGCACCCCCGGCCAGTTGCTCATCGCCCTGGCCGTCTCCCTGACACAGCTGGTCGCCTGGACCGCCGGGCTGTGGGGCGACGGTCAGCCGCAGTACGCCGCGCGCCCGGAACTCCTCATACCGCTCTCAGACCCGCCTAACCAAGACCGGACGACTCCGCAACGGGCTCGGGCGCCGGTCCCGGGAGGTCAGGAACATGCCGGCGCCTAAGCCGCCACAGCAGCGAGCCCGCGATCGCCGTCAGAGCGATCAGGGCGAGGGCAGGGCCGCCCAGTGTGAGGACGCGCTGGAGAGAGGTCGCGGCGGCGTATCCGACACCCGCTTCCGCCGCGGCCCACGCACAGGCGGCGACGACGCTGTACGGAGCGATGCGCCTGTAGGGCAGCCGGGTGGCGCCCGCGGAGTGCGGGGCGAGGGTACGCACCACCGGCAGGAAGCGGGCCACGAAGACCGCCCGGCCGCCGTGGCGTGCCATCAGTGTCTCGGCCCGACCCCAGGCGGCGTCCGGAACGCGACGGCCGAGGACGCCGCCGCGCAGCCGGTCACCGAGGTACCTGCCGGTGCGGTGGGCGAGGAAGTCACCCGCCACCACGGCAGCGGATGCGGCTGCGATGACGAGGAGAAGGTTGACCTGGCCGGTCCGGGCCAGCGCGCCGGCGGTCAGGAGCAGGGTCAGCGTCGGGACGAAAGCGCCGATGAGGAGGACCGACTCGGCCAGGACCGCGGCGGCCACCACCGTGTACGCCGCGGCCGGCGAGAGGTGGCCGAGGATGTCGGAGAGCGCGTTCACCGACTCACCCTGTCCAACCGCGGCGCGCGCTGGTCCGCGGAGACGAGGGGGCGTTGCAGATGCCAGACGTAGGCGGGGGGAAGGTTGCCCCACACCGTCCAGCGGCCCGTGGCGTAGGTGCGCTGGTAGGTGGCCATGATCTCGTCCACGGCGGCGTGGCGGCGGGCTTCGGCTCGCGATGCCGTCAGGGCGCGGGCCTTGCGGGTGCCGAGGTAGGCGAAGTAGGTCAGCGTGCCGCCGGGGTGGAGGAGTTCCAGGTAGCGGGCCATGATGCGCTCGACCTGCGTGGGCGTGAAGTTGGTGAGGGGCAGCCCGGAGACGATGACGTCGTACCGCTGGTCGGTGTCGAGCTGCTCGACGTAGGCCTGATGCACCCGCACCTGCGCGGACGTGGCTGTCAGGTGCGGGTGTGTGGTGACGAGACCGCGCAGTCGCGCGGCGAACCGCGGGTTGGCCTCGACGATGTCCAGGCGGCTGCCCCGGGACAGCTGCGGTATCAGGGCCCGGGTGATCGGACCGGTGCCCGCGCCGGCTTCCAGGACTGCCAGCGGGTGGGGCGCCCGAGCCCGTACGGGGTCGGTGAGCACACGGGCCAGGGCCCTGCCGCTGGGGGCTATGGCACCCGTGGTGCGCAGATCACGGGCCGCTTCGATCAGGAACATCCAGCCTTCGGCGTTGCGCTGCGTTTCGGCGTTGCGCTGCGTAAGGACACGGTCGTGGGAACTGGTCCGGTCGTTCATGGAATCGACGCTAGAAAGCCCCGCCCGGCATGGGATCCGCCGTTCTGCGACGGCTTCCCCCTACGAAAGTAGGGGGTGGGCATCATCGATGGTCGGGCGGAACAGCGCACCGGTCTGCCTAGGATGGCGCAGGTGAGCAGCAGAGAAAGCCGCACATGGGCGGCCTACGGGCGTGGGGCTCTCGTGGCCCTGTGCGTGCTGGCTGCCGTGCTCAACGACTTGGCGGTCCAAGGGGGCTACCTGGCTCTCGTCACAGCCACGGCGCTGGTGTGCGGAGTGGCCCTGCTCGTGCCCCGGCTGCGATGGCCCGTCGCGCCGTTGTTGGTCACCGTGGCCACGGCATGGTGGGGAGCGTTGCTACTGCCCATGCTGGCGGTCGTCCTGTACGACCTGGCCGTGGACCGCCGGGCGCGGACGGCGGTGGGCTGTGGTGTCGCCGCGCTGGGCGCCAACCTGCTTCTCGGCTACCGGGCCACCTCCCTGTGGACGGACCAGTCCTACGCGTCCACAGTGCTCCTGCCGGTCCTGGCCGTGCTCGTCGGACTGTGGCTGGGCAGTCGGCGCCGTCTGCTCCTGGCGCTGGCAGCCGACGTCGAGCACCTGAGCGTCGAGGCGCGGCTGCGCGAGGAGGCGGCCCGCATCGCGGAACGGTCCCGTATCGCCGCCGAGATGCACGACGTCCTGGCCCATCGCCTGAGCCTGATCGCCCTGCACACCGGTGTCCTGGCCACCAGGAGCGACACACTGCCCGCACCGGTCGCCGAACGCCTCGGACTGCTGCGTACGACGTCCGTGGAAGCCCTCACCGATCTGCGCGACGTTCTCGGTGTGCTGCGCGACCCCGACGCCACGCCGACCGGCGCCGCCCTCACGCCGGTGATGAGGGAAGTAGGAGAACTGGCCGACGAGGCCCGCGCCGCCGGCCAGCACATCGAGCTGACCACCGACGGCCTTCCCGAGCAGGCTCCCACCACACATCGTCTGGCCGTGTACCGCATCGTCCAGGAAGCACTGACCAATGCCCGCAAGCACGCCGACGGCGCTCCGGTGACCGTGCGCGTCGACTACGGGCCGCCCGCCACCCTCGTCGAGGTCACCAACCCCCCGGGCACTCCCCGCACGGACACCGTCGGCAGCGGGTACGGACTCATCGGCCTGCGTGAACGCGTCACCGCCCTCGGCGGACACCTGAGCTCCGGACCGGCCGGCGGGGGTGCCTGGCGGCTGGCGGCACGCATCCCCCACCCCGCCGGCACCGAACAGAACGGCACCGAACAGAACGGCACCCGCACATGATCCGCACCATGATCGTCGACGACGACGCCCTGGTCCGCCTCGGCCTGGCCGACCTCCTGGACGGCGACCCCGGCATCGAGGTCGTCGCCCAGGCCCCCGACGGCCTGAAGGCCATCGAACAGGCCACCGCCCACCACATCGACGTCGCCCTCGTCGACGTACGCATGCCCCGCATGGACGGCATCACCGCCACCGCCCGTCTGAGAGCCCTTCCCCACCCGCCGAAGGTGATCATCCTGACCACCTTCGACCTCGACGAGTACGTCTACAACGCCCTCGCCGCCGGAGCCGACGGCTTCCTGCTCAAGGACACCGACCCCGCCGAAATACTGCGCGCCGTCCACCTGGTGGCCGCCGGCTCGGCCATGCTGCACCCCACCGCGGCCCGCCGTCTCATCGACCGCTACCACGCGGCCAACCAGCCCCAGGCAACCGCCGCCAAGGCCCGGCTCGACCGGCTCACCCCCCGCGAACGCGACGTACTCACCCTCCTCGCCCACGGCGACACCAACGCCGATATCGCCACCCGACTCGCCATGCGCGAGAGCACCGTCAAGGCCCACGTCAGCCGTGTCCTGACAGCACTGGAAGTCACCAACCGCGTCCAGGCCGCCCTCGTGGCCCGCGACGCGGGACTCACCACCTGACGAGCGAGCGTCCGCCCGCCGCCCGCCGCCCGAAGAGGAACTGGACACCGGCCGTCAGCCGACCTGCCGTTGAACGATCGTCCCGATCCGCCAAACGCTTCCTCGTCACCACCATGACTGAGCACGAGCTCGACGACGCACTCACGTAGCGCAGCAGGCGCTGCATCGGCCCGGGCCGCGCAGGCCCGCCTGTTCGGCCATCTGCCGGCAGTTCTTCCGCTCGACGCTCGACAACAGCCCGAGCAGGTACGCGCGGGCTGCGGGCCGGGGCTCAACCTGCCCGAACCTGCCCGCGACACGAAGCCACACTGGGACGGTTCAGACCTGGACGAGCACGGTGCACCAGACCTCGTTGTTGTCGCCGATGCCGCAGTCGGCGATCTCCCCGCTCCGGATCTTCGTCCAGACACCCTTCTTCCGCCAGTTCCACGTGCCGACGCGGGTGAACCGCTCGTGGTAGCCGTGGGAGGCGAAGGTGAAGGCGTCGACGTCCTGGCCGGTGCCGTTGCCGCCTATCGTCCCCCTGTTGAACGACTGCTGGTCACATGCGGTCTGGTCCCACTTGCTCTTGGTGCCACCGTCGATGTTCCACACGTCGCACAGGTGCGGGCCGCTGTTCAGCTTCATCGTGTAGTGCATCGGCTTGCCGGTCCTGTTCTTCACCGCGCCGCAGAGGTACTTGCGGGGACCTCCGCAGTCATCGGCGGAGGCGGTCGTAGCCCCCGCGACGACCATTCCGGACGCCATGAGGACAGCGGTGCCCATGGCCAAGGCAGTTCGGTTCGTTCGGGACATCATCATGCGAATGCGGTTCCATTCCTGTGTACGTGCCGACTCGGCCCGCGCCCGGCGTGACCGTCGGCAGGGAGCAGGAGCGGCACCGCGCCGCTCCCCGACTGCTCCTGCGCGGGTCAGCATCGGGTTCCTCGCCGAAGGATGGCAAGCGCACCGGCGTCGCCTGGGACGCTGGGATGAACGACCCACTGTGACCTGGACGTTTCTCCGGTCTCTGGGACGGCGCTGGTATGCGGGCCGACCTTGGGCCGGGCCCGCCGTCGCGTCAGCCGCCGCGTCAGCCGAGGGGGAAGGTCGTGGATCGCCACCGCCAGGTTGTACCCGGCCGACTCGCACCCGGGTCGGCGAGGATGTCCCGCGGACTGGCCTCGTCGGTGAACCGCAGTGGCCGGACGGTCTGCGGCGGGCGTCCCTCGCTACCTACCGATCCGGCCCTCACTGGCATGTCACGAACCGCCTTCGAGTACTTGGTGGCGATCTCGGAGCCTTTCTGGGACGCCTTGTGGTGTCATCAGCTGCGCGGGCCGTTCTGGGCGCGCTGCCCCATCCGCTCCCAGAACCGTCGCAGGCCGGCCAGATCCGTGTGCCGCTGCCATGGGGCTTCGGGCCGGAGGAGGGACCAGGACCGGGACAGCAGGGTGAGCTGCGCCCGGCAGAAGGCTTCGCTCAGTTCTACGCGCTGGCTGTCCAGCCCTTTCGGCGGGTAGGGGCACAACTCGAATGCGCAGTCGTCACGGCAGTTGGACCCGGCTTGGGATGCGGCGGTGCCCACGGCGGAACGGCTCGGGTCGAGCGGGCGGCGGTCCCGGGTCAGGCAGGGCGGCAGGTCTGGCCTGGCGGTGTGGCGCAGTCGTCGGGCTCGGTCCTGGGGCCAGTCCCCTCGTTCCGCAAGGTTGAGCAGCAGCATGGCGTCGGCGAGAAGCTGCTGGGCACGTGGATGCAGGGTGCTCCATCCGGTGGAGGGCGGGATCCACAGTTGATGCTTGCGTACTTCTCCGCCTGCGGCTGTCTGCGAACCGACGACGGCGGCCACGCCGGATTCGTCGATCCACAGGAATTTGTCTGGCCGACGGGTTTTCAGGGCCCAGACGCAGAGCTCGGCAGCTGCCTCGACGAAGGGGTGCTGCGGTGTTGCGTCCGGTAGGACGAGCCACTGGCGGACCTGTTGCGTGGGGTCGGAGCCGTGCTCTCCGGGGACGGGGCTTGTCGTGGCGTGGTCGGGGAGGTCCCACAGCGTGAGCGCGTGCAACAGTGTGATGCGGGTGAACCAGAACCGGGCGCGTTTGAGCATGTCCCATGCCTGCTCGCTGAGGTATTCACGTGCTTGTGGGTGGGCGTGCGGGTGCCGGTGACGGCGGTTGGCCGCGTATTTGAAACCTTGGGCGAGGGCGATTTCCAGCGGTAGATCGAGGGCAGACGCGCCGTTCGTATCGGGGGCGCCCACCCGTCGCACCCAGCTCTCGAGGATGTCGTAGGGGGTGTTGTTGTGGCGGCGGGTGGTGACGGAACCTACGAGCAGGGGGACCAGCCACGCACACAGAGTGTTGTCCCTCCATTTCCGTTCCTCCTCCTCGCGTTCCTCCTCTTCGCGCCTGAGTGCGTCGCGCCGTTGTGCCTGTCGTTCTCGTGTTTCCCGTCGGGTGCGTGCGATGGTGCCTTCGCTCCTGCGGTGCTCTCTGCTCTCCTGCTCGAGGACGGCCTCAGGCTGCTGGCTTTCCCACAGGGCGACCATCCACTCCGGTTCGCGTTCCATCGGCGGTTCCTGGACGAGTTCAGGTCCGCGCAGGCGGGGCTCGAGAATCTCGAAGGCGTTGTCACCTCCTGACCCAATCTCCTGTGCGATGGCCAGGCGGACACGGTACGACCGTTCGAGGCGTGCGATCTCGAAGAGTTCCGGGTAAGCGGGTTGCATGGTCTTTCGGCCGGCCACGGTACGCATGGCCTCGCCGAAGCGGGAGACGAGGAGTGTCTTTGCCGCCACGAGCGTGTCCGGGTCGTGGGCGCGCAGGTCCGACCAGGACGTGGTCAGCTGCATGGCGATACGGTGCTGCTGAGGTTCGGCGTCGACGCTGTCGATTTCGAGCGCCGCGGCGTACATCTGAATCGCCTTGGTGTGCAGGGTGCGCCCGAAGACGTATTGCGGATCAGCCGGGTCGCGGGGCAAGGCGTCCGGCCTGCCGCCCCGGTGGGCCTGCGCCCGACCGGCCGAGCGCAGGAGGAGATCGCGCGCGGCAGACACCGGGCACCAGGCGTCGCCGTCCGCGTGGGCCTCTCCATGCGGGCAGGACCCGTCCAGTGTGCGGGAATAGAGCACCAGGGCGATCAATAGCTCCCGTCCCGGGTTCTCCAGCGCTGCCGGGAAGTACGAGCCTGGCGTCGACTCTTCGGGTACGTCCGGATGGATCACCGCGTTCATGAACCGGGCACCGAGGTGGGCCTGGATCACGCTGTGCTGGAAGCGGGCCTGGTTTCCGTTGACGAGTTCTACCAAATCCATGCGCATGGCCCAGTGAGCGGCGAGGCGGACATCGAGCCGGCTGCCCTGAACGCGCCGTGCCAGTTCTGCGACGATCTCCGGGAAGCGGGACTGAGTCGGGTCCTGCTCATGAACGACGTCGGCGAAGCGGGCCTCGGAGGAATCGTCGGCCAAACCCACGCAGGCGAGCGCGGAAAGATAGTCGAGTGTGGCTTGACGCTCGTCCGGGTCGAGCGTGATGTCAGGCAGCAGACGTCCGGCGACAAGGGCGCGGAGCCAGGTGTCGAGCAGATGGAAGCGGAGCCCCGCCCGATCGGCCCCGCGGGTTTCCACGCCCTCTTCGCCGAAGTGGCCGGTGAGGGCACGCTCGAGCAGACCATGCTCGTGGAGGTCGTGGGCGACCTGCAGATAGGTCGGGGCTTCGGCGATGCCGGCTTTCTCAACGATCCAGTCGAGCCGCTGGCGGTCCTCCGTCGTATTGCCTGAAGAGATATAGGTGAGGGCCGCCTCCTCACTCAGCGGCTCAAGAGCGGTCAGCGAGGCATCGAGCCCGCGCAGCGAGTCGTGCGGACGTGAGGTGATGATCAACGGCAGCCGCTCGTCGTTGGCGCGACGGATCGCCAGTCTGATGACGGTGTCGCGCTGCTGGGCCAGCTCCTCCCCCGCCAGGGCGTCCTCGAGGCCGTCTGCCAGGACGACGATGCGTCCCTGCTGGCACAGCCGTCGCCACACTTTCTCGGCCTCGCCGCTGGAGCGAATGTGTCCCTGCACCTCGCGGCAGAAACGATCGAACGCCAACTGTCGAAAATCCAGGTCACTCGTCGTGCCGCGCAGCTGCAACGGGACCGGCACGGCGCCCCGTCTCGCCAGTTGCTCCGTCAGCAGGACCATCAGCGCGGTCTTGCCGGTGCCGATCCCGCCGATGACAACGTGGGTGCGGCGGAAGCGGCTGTCCCGCAAGTCCTCCATGAGAACCTCGCACAGCTGGTCGCGGCCGACCACCCGGCCGAAGATGCCGCCTGCCGTTTCGACCAGGTCCTGGGGAGCCTCCACGGCCTTCCTGAGGTAGGCCCTGCTCACCAGCGTGAATCGGAAGACGAGGTAGGTGATCGTGGCCAGCGCCAGCGTGAGGAACGGCATGAAGACGCTTTGCAGGATGCTGCAGGACAACTGGCTGTCGTTGCACCGCTGCCCGGCCCACTGGACGGGCGACCAGGACCGGTCCGCGACACTCAGCGTCACGATGGCCGTGACCACCAGGCACAGCAGGGCGAGCGCGCCCAGCAACGTCAGGGCGAGGAGGGGGAAGTACCAGCGGCCTCTGCGCCCTCGCCACGTGCGGGCGCGGTCGTAGCCCCGTTCCATCAGCCGTTGTGAGAAAGCCCTGTCGAGGTTCACCCGAGAGTGATTCCACGCCGGCCGCGGAATGTAGCCGTCGCGCCGCGTCTTCGACACCTCGCGCGCCGGCATTCACCCAATCGAAGCTGGCGGAGGCTCAGGGTACTGGCTCAGACGGTGAAGGGCCGCTGCTGCAGGAACTCGTTGTTGGCGCTGCCGGTCACGAAGAGGCCGGGGCTCTGATTGGGCGGCATTCTGCGGAGAATTTCGCGTTGGAAGGACTTGTGTCCGCCGGTGAACTTCCCTTCGCTCCACACTTCTTTGAGCGTGCCGGTGAACAACCCGTTCTCCCAGCCGTCAGCGGCCAGCTGATTGTCCGCGCAGGCGGAGATGAGCAGGACGCTGGCCGACAGGTCGAGGGTGTCCTTCGGCTGCAGGTTGCGCTGGATCGTGTCGTAGAGGGTCTTGTCCCGGTCATACGTTTCGTGCTGTGTGTCCGGCGGCATGACCCGGGAGGTGACCTCGATCTGATCCGGGTCGCGGGTCTGGTACTGCTCCTCCATCGCGTCCGAGGTGAGGAGATTCCGCACCGCTCTGACGGCTGTCTCACTGTGGCAGCAGTCGAAGTAGGCGGAGATGCGGACCCCTTCGGCGAACGCTTCGAATTCCTTGTACAGCTCGTCGTCGATGAACTCGCGGTCGTAGAGGACCAGGGTCTCGTCGAGGCGGTCGGGCTCGTCCTCGGGCCCGTTCCTGTCGGGCACCTGCCCGCCATGGCCCGAGTAGGTGAGGAGCAGGATGTCGCCGGCTTTCAGGATCCTGGCCGCCTTGCGGAGCTCTGCGGTCACGCTCTCGACTGTCGCCTCTGCCGTGCGCAGCACCTTGCGGTCGTCGAAGCCGGCGTTCCTGGCGATCTCCTCCATGTCGCGGGCGTCGTTCTCGCAGGCGTTGAGCTTGCCGTCCCACCCGCCGTACTTGGCGGGGTCGACCCGGTTGAGTCCGATGTGGAGTGACATGCCGTGGGCCATGAGATGGTCTCCTTCCATGCGGAGCGGATCCCCGAGCCTGAACCAATCACCCATTAGGTCCAATAATATCTATGATTGCCCCATATGGCGTCTCTTCGGTCCTGTCAGGGTGCGTCCGGCTACATGGATCCGTGACCGCTCGTCCTGGTCAGAGCAGGGCGCTGCCCCGCTTGCGGTGGGCCGTATGCCGGCCTAATGAAGGTGTCCGTGTTTGTCCAGATGCAGAGGTAGGGGTGCTGACGCGCGCCCGTACTCCGTTCGGCCTAGCCTGGTGAAGGGGGTGACTCTCACCGGATGCGAGGCAAGGAGATCCGTGATGGGCAAAGTCGCCACCGGCACCTTCAACACGTATCGAGCCGTAGCCGACTTCCAACGCGCCAAGGAAATCGCCAATACCACGTCACCGTTCACCATCGAAGTCCGCTTCCTCGGCGGACTGACGGCAAATCAGCAGGACGCTTTCGCGGCTGCCGCCGATCGCTGGGCCAAGGTCATCGTCGGGGACCTGGACACCGCAGTTGTCGGCGACGACATCATCGACGACCTGCTGATCGAGGCGGAAGGCGTCACGATCGACGGCCCCGGCGGCATCCTGGGCATGGCAGGCCCCACCGACTTCCGGGACGGCAACGCCCAATTCGGCCCTCGGCTACCCGTGAAGGGCGTGATGAGGTTCGACTCCGCCGATCTGACAAAGATGGAGACAGAAGGAACGCTGGTTGACGTCATCACCCACGAAATGGGACACGTACTGGGCATCGGAACCCTGTGGAAGCCTTTCGGCCTCCTCACCGGAGCCGGCGGCAGCAACCCCGAGTTCGCCGGCCCCCGCGCCCAGGCGGAGTTCGCCACGCTCGTCTCGGAAGCCCAGCCGGTACCCGTACCGGTCGCCAACTTCGGCAAGCCGGGAACCAGGGACAGCCACTGGCGAGAAGCGGTCTTCGTCAACGAACTCATGTCACCGTTCATCTCGGGCAGCGACAACCCCTTGAGCCGGATGACCGCAGCGAGCCTCGGCGATCTGGGCTATCAGGTCGACCTCAATGGCGCCGAGCCGTACACGCTCCCGAACCTGCTCCAGATCGCCCGGTCCGGTGGACTGCTACCGCACACCGCACCCATCGGCGACGGCATCATGCTGCCCGCAGTTCCCACCCAACTGCCTGCCACAACACCCTGACGGTCACCTTCGTTTCCCAAGGGCCTGGGCCAAGGGTTTGGGCCAAGGGCGTGGCCCGCGGTGGGTCGCCGCCGGTTCCCATACCTGGAATCGGTTCCCTCCCTCGCGCCGGCGGTCCCCGGTCACCCGCAGAGCAGTGTCAGCGGGAATAGTTCGATGCTGCGTCAGGGCTCGGAGTGCCTGGTCGGGAACATCTGTGGTGGCCTCCAACGCGTTTGACGGACAAGCCTGCTTCATCGTGGACCTGGGCGTCAACGAGACCACCCTGACCGGCTGTTGCTCAACCTCACCCCTCGCCGCCGCCGGTACCGCTGTGAGTTCCACGCGGTTTCCACGGGGCGAGGCTCGGCCTGCACCCTCGTGTGCGCCGGCTGTCGTCATCGGGCGACGTACCCGCCGTCGACGGGGAGCGCGACGCCGACGACGAAGCCGGCTCCGGGGCTGCACAGCCACAGGACGGCCTGGGCGATCTCCTCGGCGGTACCCAGGCGGTTGACGGGCTGGTTGGCTTCTGCCTCGGCGCGGTCGAGTTCGCCCTTGGCGATCATGTCGCTGACCATCGGGGTGTCGATCGTGCCGGGGCAGACGGCGTTGACGCGGATGCCGCGGGGAGCGTATTCGAGGGCGGCGCTGGTGGTCAGGCCGATCACCCCGTGCTTGGAGGCGTGGTAGGAGGCACGGCCGGGGAGGCCGACCAGGCCGCCGAGGGAGGAACAGTTGACGATGGCGCCGCTGCCCCGGGCGCGCATGTGCCGCAGCTCGTGCTTCATACAGGCCCAGACACCACGGAGGTTGATGGCGTTGACGCGGTCGAACCTCTCGGCGGGTTCGTCGGCGGCGTCGCTGGGCGGGATCTGGATGCCCGCGTTGTTGAAGGCCAGGTCGAGTCGGCCGAAGGTCTCGACGGTGCGGTCGACCGCGTCGGCGACCTGTTCTTCGTCGCTGACGTCGCACGTGAGGGCGAGGACCTGGTGGCCCGCGTCGGTCAGTTCCTTGACCGCCGTGTCGAGGGCTGCTGCATCTACGTCGGCGAGTGCGACGGCGGCTCCGGACTCGGCGAAGGCACGGGCGGTCGCCAGGCCCATGCCGGAGCCGGCGCCTGTGACGAGGGCGACCTGGCCGGTGAAGTCGTACGTGGGGTTCACGAAGATCTCTTCCCTTCGGACGTGAGATGCGGTGGCTCGCCGAGGTGGGCGGCCGGTCAGGGGGCCGTTGCGATGGTGACGTCGGTGGCGGTGGCGAGCCGCTCGACGTCGGCGGCGGCCACCCGGCCGAGGATGATCAGGCCGGCGTCGCTGGAGCCTCCGTCGCGGTAGAAGAGGGCCAGATTGCCCCAGGGGGCGTAGTAGGCCAGGTCACCGGCCTTGGGCTGGGCCGTCTCGGGTGCTCCCGCGGTGGACAGCCTGCGGGGGAGGTCGGCGATCCGCTCCGTCTGGTGGAAGTCGCTCAGGGTCAGGGTGAGCGGGAGCAGTGCGGCGAAGTCGCGGGCGGTGGCGCTGTCGTTCAACGTGGCGTCGATCCGGTGGCCTTCGATGGTGAGCTGAATGTTCATGGCGGTGTTCTTGTCGGTCGGTGTGGCGGGGGCGGTGGCCGTCGATGTGGCGGGGGCGGTGGCCGTCGATGTTCGCTGCGGCACCGAAGCAGTGGACGAGGACGGGGAGGAGGGTGTCTCGGCGGTACAGGCGGTCACCGCCAGCAGCAGCGCGGTGGCTGGTAAGGCGCGGGCAAGGGTGGTGCGGGCGCTCGGGATCACGGCATCGTCCTGGGGTCAGTCGGGCAGGGGCTCGGCGTCTGGCCGGATGGCGCCGGGAATGATCAGTTGGGCGGCGTGGATGTTCTCCAGGGCGACGGGGTGGGGATGTACGGCGCTGACGCCGTTGACGAACAGCAGGGTGGTGCCGCGGCCGGTGCCGGCGCCGATGAGGGCAAACGTCGTCATGGTGACTCTGCTTTCGCAGTGATTCGTGCTCGGCCAGGCCGGAGGAGGGCCTCGGATGACATGCGGCAGCCGGAGGTGAGGAAGGCTGCTCGATGTCGAGTCGATGTCGAGCGTCACACGCGGGAGCAGGGGCGAAAAGCGGAGGAATCCATCGGGGGAGAGAAACATCCTGGGTGGAAACTCTCCCTCCTTCCTCAGGTTCGATCAGTGTCATGCTGGGCAGCATGACCGGCAATGTTCCCCTCAATGAGCTGGGAGAATTCCTCAAGAAGCGTCGCTCGGAGCTGAGCCCGCGCGCCGTCGGCCTGCCCGAGACCGGTGGGCCCCGCCGTGTGGACGGGCTGCGCCGCGAGGAGGTCGCCCAGCTCGCCAGCATCAGCACCGACTACTACACACGCCTCGAACAGGGCCGTATGCAGGCGTCCGCACCCGTGCTGGACACGCTCGCCCGGGTGCTCCACCTGAACGACGACGAGCGCGGCTACCTCTTCCAACTCGCCGGCAAGACCACCACCCGCACCCGACGCCGAGGCCGGCAGAAGGTCCAGCCGCAACTCCAGCGGGTCCTGGACGACCTCACCGCCACCCCAGCCATCGTGCAGGGCCGGCGCGGGGACATCCTGGCCTGGAACGCGCTCGCCGCCGCCCTCGTCACCGACTTCTCCCGCATCCCGGAGAAGCACCGCAACTATCCCCGGATCATCTTCACCGAACCGTCCATGCGCACCCTGTACGCCGACTGGGAGACCTCCGCGCACATCGCGGTGGCGCAGCTGAGGATGGAGGCCGCGAACTATCCCGAGGACCCCCGTCTGATCGAGCTGGTCGGTGAACTCTCGACCCGGGACCAGCAGTTCGCCCGGTGGTGGGGCGATCACCGCGTCGCCGCCCGCACCGTGGGCACCAAGACCCTCAATCACCCGGTGGTCGGCGAACTCGTCCTCGACTGGGACACCCTCACCGCCAACACCGACCCCGACCAGCACCTCACCGTCTGGACCGCCGCCCCCGGCTCCCCCACCCACGAACGGCTGCGCATCCTCGCCTCCTGGGCCGCCGACCATCACCTCTCGGCCTCTCCCCCACCCACCTGACCAGCACGGGGCTGTGCCGACGGACCACGCGACCAGACCCGGGCGCAGCAGGGGCTCGCCGCCGGTGAAGCGGACCTCCTTGATGCCCAGCATGCGGACGGCTATGTAGATGTGAGGCGGACGATCTCGTCGTCGGTGAGCAGGTCGGGCTTGGCCAGCCACCGCAGGCCTTCCTCGGGCATGCAGTACGTGCCGCGCGGGTTGCACCGGTCGGTCAGCGAGACACGCAGGTCGGTGGCCACTCGGTCGTGGGTGTCGATGAGCACGTGGTTCGTGTTCCGCTCACGCCTTCATGGGAACGTCCGGAGCAACCGCCCCTGAAGCGCGGTGGATCGGTCCGGTGACCCGGGTCAGGGGCAGGCCGGTGCCCTGGTTGGTGTGGGCGATGATCTCGGCGGTGATGGAGATGGCCGTCTCCTCGGGGGTGCGGGCGCCGAGGTCGAGGCCGATCGGGGAGCGCAGGCGGGCCAACTGTCCGTCGGTGACGCCGACTTCGCGCAGGCGGTGCAGGCGTTCGTCGTGGGTGCGGCGGGAGCCCATGGCGCCGACGTAGCCGACGGGAAGGTCGAGGGCGAGCCTGAGCAGGGGGATGTCGAACTTGGCGTCGTGGGTCAGCACGCAGACCGCCGTCCGGCCGTCCACGGCCGTCTGCGCCAGGTAGCGGTGGGGCCAGTCGACGACCACCTCGTCGGCGTACGGGAAGCGGGCTTCGGTGGCGAAGACGGGGCGGGCGTCGCAGACGGTGACGTGAAAGCCGAGGAAGCGGCCGGCCCGGGCGAGGGCGGCGGCGAAGTCGATGGCCCCGAAGATGAGCATGCGGGGGCGGGTGGCGGCCGCGTGCACGAGGACGGAGAGCTGCTCGGGGCAGGTGTCGGCGTCTCCGCTGAGGGAGAGGAGTGCGGTGCGTCCGGTGCGCAGTTGGGCGGTGGCCCGGTCCGCCACCGCGCGGGCGGTCGGCCCGTCGCCGAGTGTGCGGTCGGCGATCCACCTGTCGCCGAGCACGCTCAAGGTGGCGCCCAGCAGTCCCTCGACCCCGTCCACGACCTGGGCGATGGCGGCGGGCCGACCCTCGGCCGCCTCAGCGAGCGCCGCGCCGAGATGCGGCCGGGTGGCGGGGTCGACGCGCTGGACGAGGACGTCGAGTTCGCCGCCGCAGGTCAGTCCCACGGCGAAGGCGTCGTCGTCGGAGTAGCCGAACCAGGCGCGCTGGGCCGGCCCTTGGTCGTGCAGCACCTGCCGGCACAGCTCGTACACCGCACCCTCGACACAGCCGCCGGAGATGCTGCCGACGGCGTTGCCGTCCTCGTCGACCGCGACCGACGTACCGATGGGGAGGGGTGCGCTGCCGGTGACGTCGACGACGGTGGCGAGGACGAAGGGTCGTTCCTCGCGGCACCAGCGGTGCAGTGTGTCCGCGATGTTCAGCATCGGGGGTCTCCAGGATGTCCAGAGCGGGCGGTCGCTGTCGCAGGAGGTGAGCGGGCCGCCGCCGCGTCGACAGGGGCGTGTGCGCGGCGGCGGCCTGGGGAGGGTCCGGCAGCCGTACGGGGGTTCGGCTGCCGGACCCGTCTATGGAGGTGCCGCCGTCAGAGCAACGCCTCGGCGGTGATGGGCAGTTGGCGCACTCGGCGGCCGGTGGCGTTGAAGACCGCGTTGCCGATCGCGGCCGCCACGCCCACCTGGACGACCTCGCCGAGTCCCTTGACGCCCAGCAGGTTGCCGGCGTTGTCCTCGCCGTCCAGGTAGATCGCCTTGATCTCGGGGACGTCGGCGTTCACGGGTACGAGGTAGTCGGCCAGGCTGGCGTTCACGATCCGGCCGTCCCGGTGGTCGGTGACCGTGTGCTCCAGCAACGCCGTGCCGATGCCCCCGACAATGCCGCCGAACGCTTGGCTCTCGGCGAGCTTGGGGCTGATGATCCGGCCCGCGTCGTACACCCCGAGCATCCGCCGCACGCGCACCAGGCCCAGGTTCGCGTCCACGGCGACCTCGGCGAACGTGGCGTTGTAGGCGAAGTAGGCGGACCGCTCACTGCCGGGCCCGGCGTAGGTGCCGTCGGCTTCCAGCTGGTCGCGCTTGTTGCGGGCCAGCAGGCGCTTGTACGTCTCGCCGCGCGTCGGGTTGCCCCGCACGTGCAGTCGGCCGCCGCGTACGACCACGTCGTCCGCGTTCACGCCGTACAGCGGTGACTCGCGGTCCTCGACCGCCAGCTCGATCGCCTGTCGCCGCACCTTGTCGCAGGCGTCGACGACGGCGGAGCCGACGCTGGCCATGGTCGCCGAGCCGCCGTGCGGCGAGGTCGGCGGGTAGAGGGAGTCGCCGAGCCGGAAGGTCACCGTGCGCATGGTCAGCCCGAGCGCGTCGGCGGCGACCTGGGTCTGGGAGGTGTAGGTGCCCGGCCCCATGTCGCTGGTGGCCGCCTCGACCACGGCGGTGCCGTCGGCGTCGAGGCGGGCCCGGGCCTGCGCGGGAAAACGCCCCGGGTCGTACACACCGGCGGCCATGCCCAGTCCGATCAGCCAGTCCCCGTCCCGCGTCGAGCGCGGCTTCGGATCACGGCGGTCCCAGCCGAACTCGCGGGCACCGACCGTGTAGCACTCGCGCAGCCGCCGGGTGGAGAACGGCTCGTTCGTCGACTCGTCCTCGCTCGGCTCGTTGCGCCGGCGCAACTCGATCGGGTCGATGGCGAGTTCGTGCGCGAGTTCGTCCATCGCGGACTCGATCACGAACGACGCCGACGCGAAACCGGGACCGCGCATCCAGATCGGGGTGTTCACGTCCAGCGGCACCTGCCGGTACGCCTGGTGGACGTTCGGCATGCTGTACAGCATCTGCCCCGCGCCCATGACCGCCTCGGTGAACGTCTCGTACGACGAGGTCTCGGCGTCGATGTCGTGGATCGCGGCGTTGAGCTTCCCCCGCCGGTCGCTGCCGAGGCGCAGCCGGTACGCGTACGCCGGCCGGAAGCCCGTGCCGAAGTACATCTGCCTGCGGCTGAGCACCAGCTTCACCGGGCGCCGCACCACCCGCGCGGCGAGCGCGGCCACGATCGTGTGCGGCCAGCAGCGCAGCCCGCTGCCGAACCCGCCGCCGACGAACGGGTTGATGACCCGCACCGCGTCCGCCGGCAGATCGAAGACCGCGGCGATCTCGTCGTGCGTGCCCATCACCCACTGGGTCTTGTCCCAGACGGTGAGCTTGTCGCCCTCCCAGCGGGCGATGGTGGCGTGCGGTTCCATGGGGTTGTGGTGGTTGCGCGCCAGCTCGTACGTCAGGTCCAGCCGTACGGCCGATGAACGCAGCCCTGCTTCCGCGTCCCCGCGCGCGTAGTCCGTCGGTGTGCCGGGCTCGGCCTCGTGCAGGTCGGTCGACGGCGTTTCGGCCTCGTAGCCGACCTCGACCAGGCTCGCACCGTGCTGCGCGGCCTCCAGGGTCGAGGCGATCACGACGGCGACGGGCTGTCCGTGGAAGACCACCCGGTCGTCCTGGAAGACCCGCAGCCGTCGGCCGGGCGGGTTGTTGGACCCGGGATTGTCGCGGTACGGCAGCTTCGGCGCGTTGCGGTGACTGATCACCCGCAGGACGCCCGGGTGGGCTTCGGCGGCGCCGGTGTCGAGGGAGGTGATGCGGCCGCGTCCGATGCTCGCGTCGACGATGACGGCGTGCACGGCTCCCTTGATGTCGTGCTCGGCGGCGTACTCCGCCTTGCCGGTGACCTTGAGCCGACCGTCCACGCGGGAGAGCGGCGCGCCCACGGCTGCCTGCGGCTGGGGGCTCACTTCGTACCTCCTACGATGCACAGTTGGCGTGCGACGGTCCGCTTCAGCAGCTCGACCTTGAAGCCGTTCTGCTGGAGGGGGCGGGCGCCGGCCGCCGCCTTCGCGGCGGCGGACGTCCACAGGGACTCCGAGGGGCGCTCACCGACGAGGTGCTGCTCGACGACGGGCAGTTTCCACGGCACGGTCCCCACTCCCCCGGCGGCGACCTTCGCCTCCTGGATGACCCCGCCGCGGATGTGCAGCGCGACGGCGGCCGAGGTCAGGGCGAACTCGTAGGACTGCCGGTCGCGCACCTTCAGATAGCCGGACCTGAGCGGACGCGGCAGCGCCGGGATCTCCACAGCCGTGATCAACTCGCCTTTTCTGAGGGCTTGTTCACGGTTGGGGGTCGTGCCGGGCCGTAGCAGGAAGTCGGCGAACGGCACGACGCGTGTGCCCTCCGGTCCGAGGAGCCGCACCGTCGCCTCCAGGGCGGCGAAGGCCACGGCCACGTCGGAGGGGTGGGTTGCCACACAGGCGTCCGAGGTGCCGAGGATGGCGTGCATCCGGTTGAAGCCCTCCCGGGCCGCACAACCGGAGCCGGGCTCACGCTTGTTGCAGGCGGCGGTCACATCACGGAAGTAGGTGCACCGGGTGCGCTGCATGATGTTGCCGCCGATGGTGGCCATGTTCCGCAGCTGGGCGGACGCGCTCAGTTCCAGGGCCTCGGAGACGACCGGGTACAGGGTGCGTATCTTGCGGTGGGCGGCGGCCTCGGACATGGTCACCAGCGCGCCGATGCGCAGTCCTCCGCGCTCGGTGACGGTGACCTCGCGCAGTGGCAGGCCGGTGATGTCGACCAGTGTCTCGGGGTGTTCGACGGTCTCCCGCATCAGGTCGACCAGCGTGGTGCCGCCGGCGATGTAACGGCCGCCCGCGCGACCGGCCTTGAGGGCCTCTCGGGTGTCGGAGACGCGGGTGTAGGAGAAGGGATGCATGGTGGGCCACTCCTTACTTCCGGCCCGCGGTCTGTTCGACCGCGCGCACGATCTTGACGTAGCAGCCGCAGCGGCAGATGTTGCCGCTCATCCACTCCCGGATCTCCTCCGGCGAACCGGTGTGACCCTCCTGGATGCAGCCGACCCCGGAGAGGATCTGCCCCGGGGTGCAGTAGCCGCACTGGAAGGCGTCCTCGTCGATGAACGCCTGCTGGAGCGGGTGGAGTCGGTCGCCCTCGGCGAGCCCCTCGATGGTGGTGACCTCGGCGCCCTCCAGCCGAACGGCCAGTGTCAAACAGGAGTTGACCCGCTGTCCGTCGACCAGCACCGTGCACGCACCGCAAGCCCCGGCGTTGCAGCCCTTCTTGGAGCCGGTCAGGTCGAGATGCTCGCGCAACAGGTCCAGCAGCGACGTCCGGTTGTCGACCGTGACGGTCCGGCGGATGCCGTTGACGGTCAACGAGACACGGCTCGTGGGCGGCGCCCCGGCCGCGGCCGCCTCCCCGGCACCGGATAGGTACGACCCTCCGACCACACCGCCCGCAACGACCGCACCACCTACCGCGGTACTCGTGGCGATGAACGTGCGCCGGCTGGGCGCCGACGATGACTCGCTGGACCCGGTGGGGGGTGGAACAGCAGATTCAGGGAGATCAGTGGTCATGATGTGCCTTCGCGTCACGGGCGGATCGGCCGTACAGAACGGCAGGGAAGGAGAGGCGGGATCGTCGTCGCCGCAGACCTGGGCGGCCGCGCTCTCAGTGCCGCGGCCGTCCTCGTGAGGAGTCTGGCACCACAAGTAGCGCGTGTGACGGGGAGAGTTTCGTCCCCCCTTGGGTTTATCGGCGGGCAGTTCTCTCGAAGACCATCGGCTTCGAGGGCGGTCCACGACCAGTTCGGAGCGGGCGCCGGGGAGCGGGCTGGTCAGGCAGAGCTGCCGCTGGTCGTGTGGCTGGGGTCGGCGGCCCAGGACGCCAGCATCCGCAGGCTGTCGTGGGTGGGTGTGCCGGTTTCGGCGGTCCAGACGATGATCTGCAGAAAAAGGATTGCGAGAAACGTGCTCTGGAAGCATGGCACGCAATTCGACGGCGATGGTAGGAAGGATTTTGTCCCTGGTCGGGACTTTGTTCCTGGCCCAGGATTTTTCCCTGGTCCGGGATTTTTCCTGGCCAGGAGAAGGGACAGGCGGCGCGGCTGAAATTCCAGAGGTTGTCTCCACACCCGTCAGCCGGCGGTCCGGGACACGGAGGCGTCCTGCTGGGCCGCCGCCCAGGAGGAGAGGAAGCGCAGCCCCTCGTACGTGCGCGAGTCGGGTTCGGCGCTCCAGACGATCAGCTGCTGGTCGGGGTCGGCCACGCAGGTGAGGGCGTCCCACGCGAGGGCGAGTTCACCGGCGACCGGGGGGTGGAACGCCTTGGTGCCTCCGGTGCGGGGTGCCATATGGCGGCCTCCCCATCACTGGCGGAACTGGTCGTCCCGCACCGACAGCTCACCGACGAGGGCGGTCAGTCTCCGGTCGTCGGGGCAGGCCGCGGCCTGCTGTCGCAGCACGGCCACGACGTTACGGGCGGAGCCCTCCCAGTCGGCGTACAGCGTTCCCATGGCCGGATCGGTGAAGAGCAGCCGGACGTAGTTGCGCCGCTGTGTGGGGACCTTCGCGAAATCGGTGCTGAACAGGGCGGCGGCCATCGGATTCCACGCCAGGATGTCCAGGTACCGGCCCAGGATCATGCCGGGGGCCACGCTGAGCTCGTGCAGCACGGTACGCAACCGGGGGTGCGGCTTCTGCGGAGCCCGCCGCCGTGTCCCGCCGGCCTCCCTTCCGGCCAGCGCGAACAGATGGTCCCGCTGGTCGTCGCTCGGGTGCAGGACCCGGACAAGCTCGGACAGCACGCACGCGGAGGGGGCCGTACGGCCCTGCTCCAGGCGGGTGTAGTAGTTGGTGCTGATGGCGGCCAGCACGGCCACCTCGTCCCGGCGCAGGCCGGCCACGCGCCTGTGCCGGTCGGTTTCGGGCAGACCGACCGTACGGGGGCTGAGCTCGGCCCGGCGGGCCCTCAGGAATTGGCCCAGCTCCTTATGATGCGCACCGCTGGTCAGAGTGGCCAGTGTGCGCCGTTCGCCACTCGACTGGGTAGGAGGGTTTTATCCCTGGATACATCCGCCCTGGGGTGGAATTCTCCTGTGTACGGGCTTTGCGGACGGTGACAGATTCGGACCGGCAATTGTTCTTCACAGGCCGGCGACGCTTCTGTGTGCCCCCTTGGCCTCCTCGTCCAGGAATCCGGCGCGTCCGGGTGACATCGCTGCCCGAGCAGCAGCACCACAGCAACGCACTCGAAGAGAATCACGATGGAACTCCTGAAGCGTCCGCCGGCCGGCCAGGGCCACCCACCAGCGCGAAGACACCACCCGTGCCCGAGCCACCCCCACACGAGAAACGCATCAGGAGAGACGACATGCGAGCAACTCTGATCCACGCCCCCGGTGACATCCGGGTCGAGGACGTCCCCGAGCCCAAGATCGTCAAGCCCACGGATGCGATCATCCGCACGGTCGCCACCTGTGTGTGCGGCTCCGACCTGTGGCCGTACCGCGGTCTGGAGCCCGTCGGCGATCCGCACCCGATGGGGCACGAGTACGTCGGCGTGGTCGAGGAGACGGGCAGCGAGGTCACCCACGTCAAGCCCGGCCAGTTCGTGGTGGGCTCCTTCGCCACCTCCGACAACACCTGTGCCAACTGCGAGAAGGGCTGGCAGTCCTCCTGCCTGAACCGTGAGTTCATGAGCACGTGTCAGGCCGAGTACGTGCGCATCCCCAACGCCCACGGCACGCTGGTCGCCACGGACGAGCACCCCTCCGCCGAGCTCGTGCCCAGCCTGCTCGCCGTCTCCGACGTGATGGGCACCGGCTGGTGGGCCGCCCTCGCCGCCGAGGTCAAGCCGGGCTCCACGGCCGTGGTGGTCGGTGACGGAGCCGTCGGACTGTGCGGGGTCATCGCCGCGAAGGAGCTCGGCGCGGAGCGGATCATCGCCATGTCCCGGCACGAGTCCCGGCAGAAGCTCGCCCTGGAGTTCGGCGCCACCGACATCGTCAGCGAGCGGGGCGAGGAAGGCATCGCCCGCATCAAGGAGCTGACCGGCGGCATCGGCGCCGACTCCGTCCTGGAGTGCGTCGGCACCTCCGAGTCCATGAGCCAGGCCCTGCACTCCACGCGGCCGGGCGGCAACGTCGGCTTCGTCGGCGTCCCGCACGAGGTGGCCGTCGACGGCCAGGAACTGTTCTTCTCCCAGGTCGGCCTGCGCGGCGGCCCCGCCCCCGTACGCCGCTACCTGCCCGACCTGATCGACCGCGTGCTGTCGGGCCACATCGACCCGGGCAAGGTCTTCGACCTCACCCTGCCCCTGGACCAGGTCGCCGAGGGTTACAAGGCGATGGACGAACGCCGCGCCATCAAGACCCTCCTCACGCCCTGACCCGGTCGCCTCGTGGGCGTGAGCCGCGCCGACCGCGCTCACGCCCACGAGGCACACCCCGCCGCACCAAGTACGGCCGAGCGCAGCCGCGCCTGCCTCCACGGCTTCCGCCCCCTGCACATCCGCTGGGAACGCGGGGCCGACATCCACGAAGCGTTCCTCAAACCGGTGATCAGGTCCAGAAACCGGTGATCAGGTCCAGTACCCCGGTGTCTCCGGTCCCGGGATCTTTGAGCAGCGGCCGCGACTGCTGCTCCGCCTTCGGACGGGGCTGACGCCGCACGGAGCGGCGACTGACGCCTCGCCGGCCGGCCGGCCGTTCCAGGTTGTCGCCGACGGCAGTCAGCAGGGCAGCGGCGCTGTCGGGCCCGCCGCCGAGGAGTACGGCCTTGAGCTGGTTCTTCACCCGCGTGCGGGCCTTGACGGCCGGCTCCGTCGCCAGCCGGAGCACACGCATGTCGGCCGCTGGGCCCTCGCCGGATTCGGGTATGCCGTCAACGCGCCAGGGGCGCTCCGTAGGATCCGGCGCATTCCACACCCGCCCGCGCAAGACGCCGAAAGAGCAGGCCCAGGCCAGGAGTTGGCGGTATCCGGCGGCGAGGCCGGGAACCGGCGTCGACCGGATGCGGGCCAATCACCTACCGCGATCACATGGTTACGTGGAAAGAGTTTCTGACTCAAGGCAACCCTTTGCGTTGCCTGTGACCACAAGGAGTCGGATCCGGCCATGACAGTGCCCGGATTCGCTCTTCCGCTGGTGAACGGCAAGCAAGGAGAACGTCTCCCCCATGAACAACCCCACGAACGGCGGCCGCCGCGGTCGTCACCGCCGCCGCTGGACCGCGACCGGTCTGCTGCTCGGCGCGCCCGCCGTCGTCGTGCCGTATCTCCTGTTCGTGCAGGAGGACTCACAAGCCGCGACGGTCGACGGCGATGCCTACTACCGGCTGGTTTCCGTGCGCAGCGGCAAGGTGCTGGACGTCAACGGCTTCTCCACCGCCGACGGCACCCGCATCCAGCAGTGGACCGACCAGAGCACCGCCAACCAGCAGTGGAAGCTGAAGTCCGCCGGGAACGGCTACTACGAGCTGGTGAACCGCAACAGTGGCAAAGTGCTGGGCATAGCGGGCAATTCGACCGCCCAGTCGGCCGCCGCCGAGCAGCAGACCGACAGTTCCGCCGCATCCCAGGAGTGGCGGATCGACGACGTGAGCGGCTCCGACGCCGTCACCTTGACCTCCCGCAGGAGCGGCAAGGTCCTGGACGTCTCCGGAGGCTCCAGGACCGACGGCGCGGCGGTGATCCAGTATCCCGGCAAGGGCGGCACCAACCAGCAGTGGAAGCTCGTGAAGGTGGCCGAAACCCAGACGCCCGGGACCGACGGCACGCAGACCACGGCCGCGGCCGGACCGTACGTGTGGAAGAACGCCCAGGTGGTGGGCGGCGGTTACGTCACCGGTCTGGTGTTCAACCAGGCGGAGAAGGGCCTGCTGTACGCGCGCACCGACATGGGCGGCGCCTACCGCTGGGACCCCGCGGCCGAGCAGTGGATCCCGCTGACCGACTGGCTCGGCGAGAAGGACTGGAATCTGCTGGGCATCGACTCGATGGCCACCGACCCCGTCGACCCCAAGCGGCTCTACCTCGGGACGGGCACCTACACCAACGACTGGGCGGGCAACGGCGCGATACTGCGCTCCACCGACCGGGGTCGCACCTTCAAGCGCACCGATCTGCCCTTCAAGCTGGGCGGCAACGAGGACGGCCGCGGAGCGGGCGAACGGCTGGCGATCAACCCTGCGGACAATCGCACCCTGCTGCTGGGCACCCGCAAGAACGGCCTGTGGCGCAGCAACGACTACGGCGTGACATGGAGTCAGGTCCCCTCCTTCCCCGTCAAGGACGGGGCGAGCAGCGGAGCGGGCATCTCCTTCGTGACGTACGGCCCGGCCGGCAGCAAGACGATCTACGTCGGCGTCGCCGACAAGTCCACCTCCCTGTACCGCTCCACCGACGGTGGCAGCACCTGGCAGGCCGTCTCCGGGCAGCCCACGGGCCAACTGCCGCAGCACGGCGTCCTCTCCGGTGACGGCTCGCTGTACCTGACGTACACCGACAACCTCGGACCCAACGGCGTGACGGCGGGCTCGGTGTGGAAGTACACGCCGTCCGGCGGGGTGTGGAAGAACATCTCCCCGTCCCAGGGCGGCTACGGGTTCTCCGGCCTGGCCGTCGACCCGCGCAAGCCGTCCACGGTGATGGTCACCACCCTCGGCCGCTGGTGGCCCGAGGACGAGATCTACCGGACCACCGACGGCGGTAAGACCTGGAAGGCGCTGGCCGACAAGTCGGTGCGGAACGCCTCGTCCGCTCCTTACGTCGGTACCCACACCGGGCACTGGATGACCGCCCTGGCCATCGACCCCTTCAACTCCGGGCACGTGCTGTACGGCACCGGCAACGGAATCTGGCGCAGCAAGGACGCGGCCGCCTCCGACAGCGGCGGCACCAGCCATTGGACCGCGGGGGCCCGAGGGCTCGAGGAGACCTCGCTGATCGACGCGATCGCCCCGCCCGGCGGCGCCACCGTCATCACCGCCATGGGCGACCAAGGCGGTTTCCGCCACGACTCCCTGACCAAGGTGCCCGCCGGGCGGCTGAAGAACCCGATGATGACCAACAGCACCGACATCGACTTCGCCCAGGCCAAGCCCGCGATGACGGTCCGCGTCGGCCTTGGCGGCGACAAGGACGGCGCCTACTCCACCGACGGCGGCACCAGCTGGACCGGCTTCAGGACAGAGCCGGTGGAGAGCGCCGACGCCGGACATGTGGCGCTCGCGGCGGACGGCTCCACCATCGTCTGGACCCAGACCGGTCAGGCGCCGTACCGCTCGACCGACAAGGGGGCGAGCTGGTCGAAGGTCGGCGGCCTGGGCACCGACGCCGTGGTCGTCGCCGACCGCTCCTCGGCCAGGACGTTCTACTCACTGTCCGGCGGCACGCTCTACGCCAGCACCGACGGCGGCGCGACCTTCACCGCCCGCGCCACCGACCTGCCCGCCGGCCGGCTCACGGCCGTCCCCGGCATCGCCGGGGACCTGTGGATCGCCGACAGCGGCAAGGGGCTGCTGCACTCCACCGACGGCGGCCGTAGCTTCACCACGCTCAAGACGGTGCGGTCCGCCTCCGCCCTCGGCTTCGGCAAGGCCAAGCCGGGCACCGGCTACCAGGCCCTGTACCTGATCGGCACCGTCAAGGACGTCACCGGAGTCTTCCGCTCCACCGACAAGGGCGCCACCTGGCTCCGCGTCAACGACGACGCCCACCAGTGGGGCAGCATCGGCGGCGTCGGCGTCATCACCGGCGACCCCGACACCTTCGGCCGCGTATACGTCGGCACCAACGGACGCGGCCTCCAATACGGCGACCCGTCCTGACCCCGACGCCCGGGCGGGGCCGCGGCCACAACGGCCTGTGGCCCCGCCCGGGCTGGGAGACCCTCGTCCGAACGGAAACCGTCGCCGGAGCACCGCGGTGCTCTTCTCGAAGGTGCCGTCTCCGTCCCGCCAGTACCGGTGGACGGGGACTGGCACGGATCTCGGTGCCGTCGGCGCTCGCGCTGTGGGGCTCAGAACGCCGTATAGCCTCCGTCCACGGGCAGGACGGCACCGGTGACGTACGACGACTCCGGGCAGGCGAGGAAGAGAACCGCGTCGGCGACCTCCTCGGCTGTGGCGAGCCTGCGGAGCGGGATGGAGTCCTCTCTGGCGCGCCGGTAGGCGGCGGGGTCGGGGCGTCGCTGGAACGAGGCCTCGATGATCGGCGTCATCGTCAGACCGGGCGCGACCACGTTGACGCGGATGCCGCGGGACGCCCATTCGATGGCGGCGCCCCGCGCGAGCGCGATGAGGCCACCTTTGGCTGCGGAGTACAGGGCCTGGTTCGGCATGCCGACCATGCCGAGGCGGGAGCTGACGCACACCATCGACGCTCCCGACTCGGGAGCCAGCGGCATCAGGTGCTTCATGACCAGGAACGCGCTCAGCAGGTTGCTGTCGAGCAGATCGCGCGCGTCGTCGGCAGTCGTCTCCTCGAGCGGACCGGACTTCTGAAGTCCGTGGCAGAGGACGACCACTCCCACCTCTCCGAGGTGATCCGCCGCTGTGGCGGCGAGCTCGGAGGCGAAGGCCTCGTCGTTGAGGTCGCCCGCGAGGTAGAGATCGTCCGGACGGCTCTCGGGCAGCTCGGGTCGCCGTCCGGTGAGCAGGAGGTTGGCGCCCTCGCGGCGGAAGTGGGAAGCGACCGCCTGACCGATGCCGCTCGATGCTCCGGTGATCACGGCGTTGACGCCCTGCAGTCTCATATGTGTTCCTCGTCAGTCGGTGACCGTCAGGCCAGTACCTGACCACTGCCGGCCACGACCTCGGGCCGCAGCAGATCGGTGAGGGTGTCGGCGGGCAACAGGCCCTTCTCCAGGACGAGTTCGGCGACGCCCCGGCCGGTGGCGAGGGCCTCCTTGGCGATGTCGGTGGCCGCCGTGTAGCCGATGTGCGGGTTGAGGGCGGTGACCAGGCCGATGGAGTTCTCCACGCTCGCGCGCAGCGCCTCGGTGTTGGCGGTGATGCCGTCCACGCACCGCTCGGCCAGCGTCAGGCAGGCGGCCCGCAGATGGGTGATCGACTCCGACAGGGAGTGCAGGATGATCGGCTCGAAGGCGTTGAGCTGGAGCTGTCCGGCCTCGGCGGCCATGGTGATGGTGACGTCGTTGCCGATGACCTCGAAGGCGACCTGGTTGACGACCTCGGGGATCACCGGGTTGACCTTGCCGGGCATGATGCTCGAACCGGCCTGCACCGGCGGCAGGTTGATCTCGTTCAGGCCCGCGCGCGGCCCGGAGGAAAGCAGCCGCAGATCGTTGCAGCTCTTGGAGAGCTTGACGGCGACGCGCTTGAGGACGCCCGACATCTGCACGAACGCACCGCAGTCCTGCGTCGCCTCGACCAGGTTGGCGGCCGTGACCAACTGGAGCCCGGTGATCTCCGCGAGGTGGCGGCGGGCCGACTCGGCGTATCCGGCAGGGGCGTTGAGGCCGGTGCCGATGGCCGTGGCACCCAGGTTGATCTCATGGATCAACTCCATCGCTTCCGCGAGGCGGCTGCGGTCCTCCTCGATCATCACGGCGTATGCGGAGAACTCCTGGCCGAGCGTCATCGGCACCGCGTCCTGCAACTGCGTGCGGCCCATCTTGAGCACGTCACGGAACTCCACCGCCTTGCGGGCAAAGGAGTCCTGCAGCACGGCCATCGCCTTGAGCAGCCCGCGCACCGCGAAGACCGTCGCGACCTTCACGGCGGTCGGGTAGACGTCGTTCGTCGACTGCCCGAGGTTCACGTCCTCGTTCGGATGCAGGTACTCGTACTGGCCCTTGGCATGGCCCAGCAACTCCAGCGCCCGGTTGGCGACGACCTCGTTGGCGTTCATGTTGGTCGAGGTACCGGCGCCGCCCTGGATGGCATCGACGACGAACTGGTCGTGCAGCTTGCCGGAGCGGATCTCCCGGCACGCGGCGACGATCACGGCGGCCTTCTCAGGCTCCAGCAGCCCGAGTTCCTCGTTGGCGCGGGCCGCGGCCTCCTTGACCGAGGCGAGGGCGTCGATCAGGTGCGGGTACGCGGAGATCGGCGTCCCGGTGATGGGGAAGTTCTCCGTGGCACGCAGGGTGTGGACACCCCAGTACGCGTCGGAGGGAACGTCCCGATCGCCCAGCAGGTCGTGCTCGATGCGGGTGACGGTGGTCATGGGGCCTGGGCCCTCTCTCGGGAGGCAGGGTGGGGGGCCTTCCGCGCCGCCGCGCGGAAGACCCCGTGGTGTCACCGGTGTCGTACCTGCTCAGAGCAGGCGGTCCTTCGCCTTGTAATAGGCGCCGCCGAACGGCAGGAACCAGGGCGTGCCGTTGTAGAAGGGGACCGGGACCTTGGGGAAACCGAAGCCGCGCAGCGGGTTGGCCTCCGGCCTGCCGTCCATCATCTCGGCGACCGCGCGGCCCATGTAGGTGGCCATCTGGACGCCGTGGCCGCAGTAACCCATGGAGTAGTACAGCCCGTTGACCTCGCCCGCGTGCGGAATGCGGTCCCAGGAGAAACCGACCATGCCGCCCCACACGTAGTCGATGCGCACCCCCGCCAGCTGCGGGAAGATCTCGGTCATCTCCCGCTTGAGGATGTCACCGCTCTTGACGTCGGAGGCCGGGTTGGAGGGGGCGAAGCGGGCCCGGCCGCCGAAGGCGAGGCGGTTGTCCGGGGTGAGGCGGACGTAGTGGCCGACGTTCTTGTGGGCGACCAGCAGACGGCCGTTGGGGATGAGTTCCTTGGCGCGCGCCTCCCCCAGGGGCTCGGTGACGATGATGAAGCTGCCGACGTTGATGAGCCGCTTGCGGAACCACGGCATCGACTTGTCGGTGTAGGCGTCCGTCGCCGCCATGACCTGCTTGGCACGAATGGTGCCGTGCTGGGTCTCCACCACGAAGCCGCCGCCTGGGAGGCGGGTGAGGCCGGTGGCGGCGTTGCGCTCGTGGATCTCGGCGCCGGCACGCTCGGCGGCGCCCGCGAGGCCGCCGACGAACTTGCCCACGTGCAGGCCCGCGCTGTCCGGGTCGAGCAGGGCGCCGTGGTAGTAGTCCGTGCCGAGCTCGGCGCGGAGTTCGCTCTTGCTCAGGACGATGGTCTCGTGGCCGAAGTTGTCGGCCAGGTCGCGCTGCTTGGCCCGCAGGCCCTCGAAGTGGCCGGGCTTGCAGACCGCTCCGAGGCGCCCGGAGCGGCTGAAGTCGCAGTCGATGTTCTCGGTGTGGGTGAGCTCCTCGACGACGTCGACCGCCTCGCGAAAGGCGTCGTAGAGCTCACGGGCCCGTTCCTGCCCATAGCGCTTGCGCGCCTCGGCGGGGCTGATGGTGATGCCCTGGGTGCACATGCTGCCGTTGCGCCCGGAGGCGCCCGAGCCCACCTTGTCCTTCTCGACGAGGACGGTCCGGGCGCCCTTGCGGGCGGTGTGGTAGGCGGTGGACAGGCCGGTGAGGCCGCCGCCGATCACCACCACGTCCGCCTCGTCGGGCAGGTCCTTTCCGGAACGGTCGGGCAGGGCGGGAGCTGTGTCCAGCCAGTAGGGGATCTGCTTCATGGCGTGCGTCCTCTGGTGTTCGTTCAGTCCTGTGTCGCCGGTGCGCCGTGGGTCAGCAGCCGAGCAGCTTGGGCAGGCCCGACAGGTCGGGCAGCTCGTCGTAGGGCTGGTAGTCGGCGCTGCCCGGGCGGCCGTAGCGGTTGATCCACACCCGGCGCTTCAGGCCCAGGTCGCGGGTCGGGATGTGGTCGTACTCCCAGCCCTGGGCGGTGTGGATGACCTGGGACGGCTCGACGCCCATGGTCTTGAAGGCGTGCTCGAAGGTCTGGCGGTCCGGCTTGTAGGCGCCGGCCTGCTGGGCGGTGATGACGTAGTCGAACTCGACGCCGATGTTCTCGACGTTCCGCGCGATCAGGTTGTCGTCGGTGTTGGAGATGATGGCGATCTCGTACCTGGTCTTCAGGGCGCGCAGCGCGTCCGGGACCTCAGGGAAGGGACCGAAGGTGGGGACGGCCTCGACCAGGGCGTCGCCGTCGGACTCGCGGTACTCCAGGCCGTGCAGGCGCATGGCGTTGCGCAGGCTGGAGTGCAGGATCTCGTGGTAAGGGCGGTAGGCCTCCAGGACGGCCTGGAAGCGCATGACGCGGAAGTCGTCGAGGAACTCGTCGACATCCAGGTTGTCCAGGTCCAGCCGGTCTTCCAGAACCTTCAGGGTCGTGGGGGCCAGCTCGAAGTTGATGAGGGTCGCGTAGGCGTCGAAGGTGACGATCTCTCGCATGATGTCCAGCCTCGGGGTCGCGGATTTCCGTAAGGGGTGGGACTTCAGACGACGCGTTCGCCGGGGGCGACGATCGCGTCGAGTGCGGCCAGGTCGGCCGAGTCGGGGAGCCAGTCGGCCGCCGCCGCGTTGGCGGTGACCTGTTCGGGGGTCATGGCTCCGCAGATGACGGAGCCGACGGCGGGCAGGGCGGCCAGTGCGCCCACGGCGACCTGGAGGAGGGTCAGGCCGCGTTCGGTGCCGTATGCGGTGAGCGCCTCGGTCTTGTCGAGGGCGGCGTCGGTGAGCCAGCCCTGCCGCCAGGACAGCCGGCTGCCGGCCGGGGGCTGCTCGCCGCGCCGGTACTTGCCGCTGAGCAGACCGTTGGCCAGCGGGTAGTACGGCAGCACGCCGACGCCGTGGCGCAGGCAGGCCGGGATCAGGTCCCGCTCCACCGACCGGTCGAGCAGGTGGTAGCGGGCCTGGGTGGAGACGAAGGCGTCGGTGAGGTCCTCGGCCGGGAGGTTGGAGCAGCCGATGTAGCGGATCTTGCCCTCGTCCACCAGTTCCCGGAGCGCGGCGACCGTCTCCTCCAGTGGCGTGACGCCGTCCGGCTCGTGGTACTGGTACAGGTCGATCCGGTCGGTGCCGAGTCGGCTGAGCGACGCCTCGACCGCGTACCGGATGTAGGCGCGGGCGCCGCGCGGGCCGTACAGGTCGGCGTCCCGGCCCATCTCCATGCCGAACTTGGTGGCCAGCACGACCTCGTCACGGCGCCCCTTGAGGGCGGCGCCGAGGAGCCGTTCACCGTCGCCACGCAGGCCGCCCCGCTCGCCGAACCCGCCGTACATGTCGGCGGTGTCGAACAGCGTGATCCCGGCGTCGAGGGCCGCGTGGACGACGGCCTTCGTGCCGTCCTCGTCGAGGCGGGCGCCGAAGTTGTTGCCCCCCACGCCGACCACGGAGACGACCGGGCCGCGCTCTCCGAGCGAGCGGTATCTCACGACCGCCTCCCGAACCCGATGCAGACGTTCTTGGTCTGCAGGTAGCTCGCCAGTCCTTCCAGGCCCTTCTCGCGGCCCCAGCCGCTGTGCTTGTAGCCGCCGAAGGGAAGCTCGACGCCGGTGCCGACGCCGGTGGCGTTGACATAGACCTGGCCGGCCCGGATGCCCTCCGCCATACGCATCGCCTTGTCGATGTCACGGGTCCACACATAGGAGGCGAGGCCGTACGGGCTGTCGTTGGCGATCTCCAGGGCCTCGTCCGCGTCGTCGAACTCGATGACCGTGACGACGGGGCCGAAGATCTCCTCGCGGGCGCAACGGGCCTGGTTGTCGAGCCCGGTCAGGACGGTCGGCTCGACGAAGTAGCCGTCGGCCAGGGCCGGGTCGGACGGCGCACCGCCGCCGGCCCGTGCCACGGCGCCTTCCTCGCGTGCCAGGTCCAGGTAGCCGAGGACCCGGTCACGCTGCCGTGCGGCGACGAGCGGGCCGACGTCCGGGTCGGTGAGACCCGGGCCGAGGCGCAGGGACGCGGCATGGGCGACGAGCTTGTCCAGGAACTCCTCGGCGCCGCGCTGGAGCAACAGCCGGGTACCGGCGGAGCAGGTCTGCCCGGCGTTGCCGAACGCGGAGGCGGCGACCGCGCCGAGCGCCAGGTCGAAGTCGGCGTCCGCGAAGACGACGACGGGGGACTTGCCGCCCAGTTCGGTGACGGAGGGCACCACGTTGGCGGCGGCGGCCTGCGCGACCTTGATGCCGGTCGGCACCGAGCCGGTGAAGGTGACCTGGTCGATGTCCGGGTGGCCGGCGAGGGCCGCGCCGGTCTCGCCGTCACCGGGGACGACGTTGAGGACACCCGGCGGCAGGCCGCACTCCAGGGCGATCCTGCCGATCTCCAGCGGGGTGAGCGGCGCCTCGGGCGACGGCTTGAGCACGACCGTGCACCCGGCCGCCAGCGCGGGGGCGGAGCCCCTGGCGGTGTTCTGCAGAGGGTAGTTGAACGGGATGATCTGGCCGGAGACACCGATCGGCTCACGCACGGTGTAGTCGATCAGGCCGGGCCCGAGGGGGATCGTGGTGCCGCCGAGCTTGTCGGCGACGCCCGCGTAGAACTCGAAGTACCGGGCGGCCGCTTCGACATCGGCCTTCGCCTGGCGAAGCGGCTTGCCGACGTCCTGGCTCTCCAGGCGGCCCAGCCGTTCGCCCTGGTAGCGGATGGCCTCCGCGATCCGGTACAGGATGCGCCCTCGGTCGGCGGCACGCATCCCGGCCCACTCGGGAGAGGTGAAGGCCGCGCGCGCGGCGGCCACCGCCTGGTCCACGTCCGCCTTGCCGCCCAGCGCCACCTGGGCGACGGCGGTGCCGTCCGACGGGTCGAGGACGGTGAAGGAGCGGCCATCGGCGGCGGGCACCTGCTTGCCGTCGATGAGCAACTCGGTCAGCCGCAGTTCGTCGGTGGTCATGGCCGGATCTCCCCCAGGACCTCACCGAAGATGACGACCTCGTCGCCCGGACGGACCGTACGGATCCGGCGCACCCACAAGACGATGCCCTCCTGCGGGGCGAGGACCTCCTCCAGCGTGTTGCCGTAGTGGTCGGTGATGGTGGCGATCAGGTCGCCTTCCTTGCAGGTCTCCCCCGGCTCGGCGCGGGCGACAAAGAAGCCGCCGGAGGCGGAGCGGGCGAAGGTGCCGGAGACGGTGGTGTAGGAGTCCCGCAGCTTCACCTCGCCGTCGATCATCTTGAACTGGCGCAGGACGTTGCGGATCGAGTCCATGTGCGTCTCGACGTTGGCCTCGCGGTAGGTGCCGCCGCCGACCTCGATGGTGATGGCGGGCTTGCCTGCCGCGAGAGCGGGGTGGCGGACCGTGCCACCCCACTTGCCGCCCTTCCAGACCAGCTCGTGCCCGGCGGCGAGGGCGAGGTCCGTCGCGATGTCCTCGTAGCCGCCCTGGAGGATGACGAGCGGGGCGATCTCGCCGTAGGCACCGCCGGTGTGCAGGTCGACCACGGCGTCGACGGCCGGGACGACCTTCTCGACGAAGGTGGCGGCCAGCCGCTGGGAGTACGAGCCCTCAGCGTCACCCGGGAAGATGCGGTTGAGGTTGAGGTGGTCCAGGCCGCTGGTGCGGGCCGCCGCCTCGAAGGCCGGGGTGTTCATGCAAGGGATGGCGACGAGCGTGCCGCGCAGGGTGGCCGGGTCGATCTCGGCGAGCACGCGGCGGATCGCCTCCTGGCCGTCGTACTCGTCGCCGTGCACGCCGGCGTCCACACACAGGACCGGGCCGTCCTGCGCGCCGTTGACGACGATCAGTGGAATGCCGAGTTCCACGCCGTAGCTGCTGGTGCCGACAGGGATGAGGCCTTGGGCGCGCTCGCCGGGGGCGACGGTCAGCGGACCGATGGAGTACATGTCGTTCCTTTCCGAAACATGGATCAGATGCGGGCGGACGCCTCGGCGAGGGTCTCCGCGAGGATGTCGGCGATACGGTCGAGAAGGGCCCGGTCGCTGATCAGCGGGGGCGCGATCTGGACCAGTGGCGCGGACCGGTTGTAGACGCGGGCCAGCAGGCCAGCCTCACGCAGTCGGCGCGGGATCAGATCGCCGATGAGAGCGGCTCGGGCCTTGGCGCTGAAGTCACCGCCGTCGAGGTCGCCGACGAGTTCGCAGGCGTAGAAGAACCCGGTTCCCCGGACGTCGCCGACGATCGGGAGATCCTTGAGCGCCTCCATGCGCTTGGCCAGGTCCCCCTGGAGACCGCGGACGTTGTCCAGGATGCGGTCCCGCTCCATGATCTCCAGGTTGCGCAGGGCGATGGCCGCGCTCAGCGGGTGCCCGGCGAAGGTGTAGCCGTGGTTGAGGACCACGCCGGGCCGGTTGATGACCTCGGTGACCTTGGTGCCGACCAGGGTCGCGCCCATGGGGGCGTATCCGGCGGTGATGCCCTTGGCGACGGTGACCATGTCCGGGCGGGCGCCGTAGTGGTCCCCGCCGAACCACTCGCCGATCCGGCCGAAGGCCGTGATGACCTCGTCGGCGACGAGGAGGAAGCCGTACCGGTCGGCCAGTGCCCGCAACCCCTGCCAGTAACCCTGGGGCGGGGTGATGCAGCCGCCCCGGTTCTGCACCGGCTCGGCGATGAGCATCGCGACGGTCTCGGGGCCTTCGGTCAGGATCGCGGCCTCCAGCTCCGCGAGCAGCCATGCCGTGTACACCTCGTCGTCCGCGAACTCCGGTGCGAGGCCGTGGCGGTTGGTGTTGGCCACGAACCGGGTGTCGATCGCCGGCGGGCCGTACGGCTCCGTCAGGCCGGGGTCGTCGGTGAGGGAGAGGGTGCCGATGGTCAGTCCGTGGTAGGCGCCGCGCCGGGTGATCGCCTTGGTGCGACCGGGCTCGCCGCGCAGGGCGTGGTAGCGGCGGGCGATCTTCCAGGCGGTCTCGACGGCTTCGGCGCCGCCGCTGGAGAAGAAGGTGTGCTCGATGTCGACGGGGGCGATCCGGGACAGCCGCTCGGCGAGTTCGATCGCCGTGGGGTGCGCGGAGGAGGTCCACAGCGGGCTGTAGCACAGCTCGCGCAGCTGCCGTTCGGCTGCCTCGGCGAACTCGGGACCGTAGGAGTAGCCGAGCTGGCAGCAGTACAGCCCCGACAGACCGTCGATGTAGCGCCTGCCGTCGGCGTCGTCGACGTACGGGCCCTCGCCCCGCTGGATGACGAGGAGGTTCTCGCCTTCCGGGCCGAGCGATCCGTTGGCGGTCATGTTCAGCAGCAGGTGCCGCTGAGCGGTGGCCGCGGTCGGTTGGGCGGCGGCGGTGGTCATACGGCCTCACCTCCGGGGGTGGCGACGCCGACCGTGTTGTCGACGGAGAGGAGGGATTCCTGCCGTCCGGTGCCGAGCCAGCGGACCAGGGCGACGAGGCCGAGGGCGAGGACGGCGAAGGCGATGAGGATGGCGCTGACGGCGGTGACGCTGGGGTCGATCTCGAAGGTGAGGGAGTTGTAGACCTGCACGGGCAGGGTGACGGTGTCGACGGAGGAGAGGAACTGGGAGATGTAGAACTCGTCGAAGCTGGTGATGAAGGAGAAGATCGCCGCCGCGATCATGCCGGGCGCGGCCAGGGGGAAGGTGATCTTCCGGGCGATGGTGAGCCGGCCGGCGCCCATGCTGGCCGCGGCGTCCTCGAGGCGTTCGTCGATGCCGCGCAGGGTCGCGATCAGGATCAGCACCGCGATGGGTGAGGCGAGCACGGTGTGGCCGAGGGCGATCGCGATCGGACTGCCCAGCATCGCGGCCGGCTCGAACAGCAGGAACAGCCCGAGCGCGGTGACGATCTGCGGGATGACCAGCGGCCCGAGGACCAGGGCGAACACCGCCGAGCGCAGCGGGAGTTCGCTGCGGACCAGCGCGGTCGCCGCGGTCACCCCGATGACCAGGGAGAACACGGTGCTCAGGGCAGCGACCAGGGCGGACAGGGAGAGCGCGGCGGGCCATTTGCTGCCGTCGGCGAACAGGGCCTTGTACCAGTTCAGCGTCCACGTCTCGGGCGGGAAGGAGGCGAAGGCGTTGTTGCTGAAGGAGGTGACGAGGATGACGACGATCGGCAGCGCGAGGAAGAGGAGGATGACGGTGGCCACCGCTGTCAGCACGATCCGTCCCGCGAGGGTTTTCCGCAGTTCGATCATGACGCACTCCTCTTCCTGCGGCTGGCGCCGAGGGAACTGACGAGCTTGACCAGCAGCAGTCCGGCCAGGGTGAGCAGCAGGAGGATGACGCCCTGCGCGGCCGCTCCGTTCCACTGGTTCTCTTTGGTGACCTGCTGGTTGATGAGGGTGGCGATCATGGTCTGGTTGGGTCCGCCCATCAGGGCGGGGGTGATGTAGTAGCCCAGCGAGAGGATGAAGCTGAGCAGCCCGGCACTGGCCAGACCGGGGGCCACCAGCGGCAGGTAGACCCGCCGGAAGATCGTCACGCGTCCCGCGCCCATGCTGGCCGCGGCGGCCAGCAGGCGGCGGTCCACCCCGCGCATCACGCCGTACAGGAGCAGGACGGTGTACGGGAGCATCATCGAAGTGGTGCCGATGACCACACCCAACTCGTTGTAGAGCAGTTGGAAGGGCGCCCCGGGGACGGACATGCTGGTCAGGGTCTCGTTCACCAGGCCCTTGTCGCCGAGCATGATGATCCAGCCGTAGGTGCGCACCAGCGCGGAGACGAAGTGCGGGACGACCACGACCAGCATCGCCAGGCCCGCCCACATCGGCTTGAGCCGGGAGATGGCCTGGGCCAGGACGAACCCGAAGACCAGGCTCAGCACCGCCGTCTCGGCGGAGATCCGCAGCGTGGTGAACAGCACCGACAGGTTCACGCCGGTCAGTGCGTCGGCGTACCAGTGCAGCGTGAACGAGCCGTTGGCGTCCTTCAGACTCAGCAGCAGCGTGGAGAAGATCGGGTAGACGAACAGCACCAGCAGATACACGACGACGGGGAGCGCGTACAGGATCCCGACCCGGGTCCGGCGTGAGGCGAGGAGTTTGCGGGGGCGGGCGGGAGCGCCCGCGGTGAGAGTGGCGGCCATGACTCACCCCGCCTGTTCGTCGGTGGGGAAGAGGTTGACGTCGTCCGGGTCGGCGGTGATCCCGACCCGCTCGCCCGCGACCGGACCGCGCCCGGCGGGTACTTCCAGGCGCAGCAGCGGCGCCTGACCGCCGTCGACGCGGACGCCCGCGCGGACCAGGGTGCCCACATAGGTGGCCATCTCCACCGTGCCGGTACAGAACCCGTCGTCGGCGGCCGAGGCCCGCAGCCGGCCCGGCTGCACCGCGACCTTCACCTGGCTGCCGGAGGGCAGTTGGTGACGGCGCGCCTTGATCAGTCCGCCACTGCCGTCGAGACGGACCAGGGTGTGCGTGTCGGTGTGCTGTTCGATGCGGCCGGGCAGGAAGTTGGCCGCGCCGAGGAAGTCCGCCACGAACGGTGTCCTGGGCCGTTCGAACAGCTCCCGGGGGGTGTCGAACTGCTCGATCAGACCGTTGCGCATCACCGCGATGCGATCCGACATGACCAGCGCCTCTTCCTGGTCGTGCGTCACATAGATGACCGTCAGGCCGAGTTCCTGCTGGATGGTCTTGATCTCGACCTGGAGCTGGTCGCGGAGCTTCTTGTCCAGCGCGCCGAGCGGTTCGTCCATGAGGATGACCGGCGGGCGGTAGACCAGCGCCCGGCACAACGCGACCCGCTGCTGCTGACCACCGGACAGCTCACGCGGCTTACGCCCGCCGAACCCCGACAGGCCCGCGATCTCCAGCGTCTCCCCCACCCGCCGACGGATCTCGTCCTTGCTCACGCCGCGCAGGGTGAGCGGGAAGGCGACGTTCTCACTGACCGTCATGTGGGGGAACAGCAGGTACTGCTGGAAGACGAAACCGAGGCCCCGCTTCTGCGGCGCCAGCCGGGTGACGTCCCGGCCTCCGACGGTGATGGTGCCGGAGTCCGGTTCGCAGAACCCGGCGATCATCATCAGGGTCGTGGTCTTGCCCGACCCGGAGGAGCCGAGGAAGGTGACGAACTCCCCCGCCGCGATCTCCATCGACGCCTCGTCCACGGCGACGACGTCGCCGTAGGTCTTGCGCAGAGCCACCACCGACAGCGCTTTACCTGTCGCGGTGGCCGACGCCACGCCTGCCACCTTCACCGCCGGTGCGGCAACACCGAAATCAGCCACGAGCCCACTCCAGCCAGCGCTTGGTGACGGCCGATTCGTTCTTCAGCCACCAGTCGATGTCCGTGTCGAAGCCCTTGTCGTAGTACTTCGGCGCGCCGGCGAGGGCGTTGCGCTCGTCCTCGGTCAGCTCGGCGTAGGCCAGCGGAGAAGCCGGGTTCGACGGGAAGGCCTTCGCCAGAGCGGCCTGGCTCTCGGCACGCAGTGAGAAGTCCATCAGCTGGTAGGCGTTGTCCGCGTTGGCCGCGCCCTTGGCGATGGCGTAGCCCTGGAACTGACGCCGCATACCGTTCAGCTGCCGGGTGACCGGAACTCCCTGCTTCTCCAGATCGGCGATCCGGCCGTCCCATACGGTCGACATCGTCACTTCCTGGCGGCTCAGCAGCACACCCGGCAGCGGGCCGCTGTCCCAGAACTTCTTGATGTCGCCCCGCAGCCGGGTCAGCACCTTGAAGGCACGGTCCACATCGAGCGGGTACAGCTTGTCCATCGGGACGCCATCGGCCAGCAGCGCGAACTCCAGCTCGGGCAGATCGCCGTCCGGGCTACACATCGACCGGCCGCCCTTGAACGCCTTGGTGTCGAAGAAGTCCGCCCACGACTCCGGCTTGCGACCGCCGAAGGCATCGGTGCGGTACGCGATGCACTGACCGTAGAAGCTGCTGCCGACGGCGTGGTCGGTGATCTGGGCCTCGGGGATCTTCGCGCTCTTCACGCTCTTGATCCGGTCGAGGTCCAGCGCCTCCAGCGCGTCCTGCTTGACGTACTTGGTGTGCGACATCATCGAGTTGTTGATGAGGTCGCACTGCGGCCGGCCCTGCTTGATCTGGGCCAGCAGCGGGGCGTCGTCCACGTTGAGCACCTTGACCTGGATGCCGGTCTCCTGCGTGAACGGCGTGTAGATCGCCTTCTGCAGGGCCGCACCGTAGGAACCGCCGCTGTCACGGACGACCACCGTCTTTGAACCCTTGGCGCCGCTGCTGCCGGCCGTCCGGCTGGTACCGGTACCGCAGGCGCTGAGGGTGGTCGCGGCGGCCATACCCGCAGTGACTCCGCCTATTCCGCGCAGGAACAGTCTGCGGTCTATTCGGGCATCTTTCATTTGGTGCCTCCTGGTGGTACTGGCCGCGGGAAGGGGCGGCTGGGGACTTGGAAGGGGGGCGGCTGGAACGGGGGCTAGGGGCGGGGATCCGCTTCGTCGGATCCGGCGCCCATACCGGGCGTCCGGAGGGTGTCGGCCCGTGCGGCCGTGTCGGGGTCCCACGGGGTGGCGAGGGCGGCGAGTTCGGTACCGGGGGCGACGGTGAGGCCGTGCATGCCGTAGAAGATGCGTCCTGCGGCGGGGGCGTGGACGGTGTGCTCGGTGCCGTCGGTCGGGTCGAGGATGCGGCCGAGGCGGTCGCCCTCGGCGACTTCGCCGATGATGTCGGCGTCGAAGGAGAACTCCGGGTACCACAGGCCGGTGGCCTCTGCGGTGACGCCGGCGGACCACACCCATTCCCGGACGGGGGCCTGGGCGGAGCCGGTCTGGTCGAGGACGCCCAGGTGTTGCAGGGCCTTCAGCAGGCCGTCGACGCGGCGGAGGGCGGTGGCCTCGTCCCGCCGGCCGAGTTCGCCGACCTCGACGAGGACCGCCGAGATGCCCCGGCGGGCGGCGGCCGCGTGGCTGTTGCCACCCTCGGGTGTCAGCCCGAGGATGACGTCCTCGATGCCGAAGGAGCCCGCGAGTTCGGCCGTGGCCTTGTCGAGGTCCGGGTCACCGGTGACGCGGTAGCCGACGAAGTCCCGCAGGACCTGGTCGATGCCGCCGCAGTGCAGGTCGATGTAGACGTCGGCTCCGTCGATCAGGTGGGTGAAGAGCCAGGCGGCCAGCCGCTCGGTGGGGCCGCCGGCCGGGTCGCCGGGGAAGACGCGGTTGAGGTTCACGCCGTCGACCGGGGAGAGGTTGAGCCGGCCCTGGTACACGGCGGGAGGGTTGGCGACCGGACAGATGATCAGCTGTCCGTGCACCTCGGAGGGCTCCAGCCCGTCCGCCAGTCGTACGGCGGCGTCGATGGGCGGGAACTCGCCGCCGTGCACACCCGCGGTGATGACGACGCGGGGGCCGGGACGGGCCCCGTTGACCAGGGTCAGGGGGATGTCAGCGGTGAGGGTGCCGAGGTCGGCGGGGACGGTGCCGCGGGCCTTGGTGCCCGGCTCGGCGACCAGGGTGCCGACGGAGAGGGTGGTGTCGTTCACGGTCATGCCTCCGTACGGCCGACGGTGGAGATGAAGTCGATGGGCTGGGGCGAGGCGCCGTCCAGAGCCAGGTCCGCGGCGATGTCGCCGAAGGCGGGCGAGAGTTTGAAGCCGTGACCGGAGAAACCGGCGAGCAGGATCACGTTCTCGGCGCCGGGCAGCGGGCCGACCAGGGGGCGGCTGCTCTCGGTGTAGCCCTCCATGTACACGGACAGGCGGGTCGGGTCCGGGTGCAGGTCGGGCAGGTGACGCCCGATCAGCTCGGAGAAGACCTCCAGCTCATCGGGCCGCACGGTGCGGTCCAGCTGGTTGGGGTCGCCCGCGGGCCGGTGCAGCGCGCGGGACAGTCCGAGCTTGACCGAGATGCCGTCCGGGGAGGGCAGGCCGTAGCAGTGGGTGGGCGCCGTACGGATGAACGCCGGGCGCTCCTCACCGAACCATGCCTCGGGGGCGGTGGGCACGTACCAGGCGCTGACGAGGCGGCGGACGTCCACTTCCCACGGCAGGTCGGGCAGCAGGTCGTTGACCCACGGGCCGGGCGTGACGACGACCGTGTCGAAGCGCTCGCTGCCGGAGTCGGTGCGGATCTCCACGCCGCCCGCGACGGGGACGATCTCCCGGACCGTGCTGTAGCGGTGGATCACCGCGCCCAGCTGCTCGGCGCGGCGGGCGGCGGTCTGGATCGTCAGTTCCGGGCGGATGAACCCGGCACGGCGGTCGAGAACGGCCGCGTCGCCGTCCTCGATGCGGTACTGCGGGAAGCGCTTGGCCAGGGCATCGGTGTCCAGCACCTCGTGGTCGAGGTCGTGCTCGGCGATGGACTGAAGGACGGTGGCCATCTGCTGGTGGTCGGTCGGCCCCATCAGCAGGCATCCGGTCAGGCGGCGCAGCTCGCGGCCGGTCTCCTGCTGGAGCTGCTCCCAGAGGGCATCGGCGTGCTTGAGGAGGGGGACGTAGCGGGAGTCCTCGAAGTGCGCGCTGCGGAAGATGCGGGTCTCACCACCGGCGGCACTGCGGTCGTGGCCGGGTGCGTAGCGGTCGTATCCGACGACCTCGGCGCCGCGGGCCGCCAGGCGCCAGGCGGCCTGGCTGCCCATCGTTCCGACGCCGACCACCGCGACGCGCTTCCTGGCAGCTGACACAGGACTTTCCTTTCGTATCGCCGAGGCGCATGCTGAGCCACCGACGTGAGGCTGTTCGATTCGAGATGGTTTGAGCGGGAGCCAGGTCCTCCTCGGGGACCTGCGGCTCGCAACCGCCGCGTCTCGTAGTCCGGCTCACTGCGGGAGGAATCTCTCCGAAGAGCCGTGCCACTATGTGGAATGCTGTGCTAGAATCTGGCACAGAGAATGACAGTGGCTTCAGAGGGGAGTCAAGAGGGTGTCCGGCAGAAATTTCGAGGATTAACAGGGGGAAACCGGATGGAAATGAAGAGCGTCACCAGGTCGCTGCGCGTCCTGGAGGCGGTCGCCCAGCATCAGCCCGTGACCGTAGGAGAGTTGACAAAGATCTTCGGGCTGCCGAAGTCCACCGTGCAGCGGACCCTGGTCACACTGGCCGAAGCCGGCTGGCTGCGCGCCAACCGCAAGGACACCACCCGCTGGGAGATCGGCGCCCGCGTCCTGGCCGTACGACCCGCCGCCCTCCAGGGCTCCAGCCTGTTCGCCGCAGCCCGCGAACCCATGGTCCGGCTCCGCGACGCACTGAACGAGACCATCCACCTGTCCGTACCGGACGCCCTGCAGTGCATGGTCGTCGTCGACCGCGTCGACTGCGACCACGCCGTACGCACCTTCCACGCCATCGGCGACACCTCACCCCTGCACGCCACCGCCGTGGGACGCACCATCCTCGCCCACCTCCCGAAGCGGGACGTCGAAGAACTCATCGCGGCAGGGCTGGAGCGGTTCAGCGACACGACCCCCGTCGAGCCCGACGAGCTGCACGCCGAGCTGGACCGGATCCGCACCGACGGCTACGCGATCAACCGCAACCAGTACCGGCCGGGCGTCTGCGCCGTCGCCGCCGCCGTGCTCGACGAGGACGGCACCCCGCTGGCCGCCGTGGCCGTCTCCATGCCCGAGGCACGGTTCGACCGCGAACGCGCGCCCAAGTGGGGCCGCCTCGTCGCCGACACGGCCGCGGAGATCTCACAGCGCCGCCTGAGCGCCTGAACGGCAGACAACACCCCGCAGACCGTCGGTCGAGGGCCGGCTCGCACGCCTCAGCGCGGCAAGCCGGCCCTCAGCCTTGCGTCAAAGGCAGGCACCGCCCTGCGCCCGGCCGGGGGAAGGCCGGACACAGGCCGGCCGCACCACGCGGCACCGCAGGGACGGTCAGAGCCCTACCGCTGCCCACCGCCGCGAGGAATCGGGATTCGCATCCACCCTCCCCCGATCGTGCCATATTGTGGAACGCTATGCTAATATCCGGCACGATCGATAGGTGACTCCTTGGTGGAGTCACGAGGCGAGAAACATGGATCCACAGGTCTGAGGGGGGCATCGGATGGAAATGAAGAGCGTCACCAGGTCGCTGCGCGTCCTGGAGGCGGTCGCCCAGCATCAGCCCGTGACCGTAGGAGAGTTGACAAAGATCTTCGGGCTGCCGAAGTCCACCGTGCAGCGGACCCTGGTCACACTGGCCGAAGCCGGCTGGCTGCGCGCCAACCGCAAGGACACCACCCGCTGGGAGATCGGCGCCCGCGTCCTGGCCGTACGACCCGCCGCCCTCCAGGGCTCCAGCCTGTTCGCCGCAGCCCGCGAACCCATGGTCCGGCTCCGCGACGCACTGAACGAGACCATCCACCTGTCCGTACCGGACGCCCTGCAGTGCATGGTCGTCGTCGACCGCGTCGACTGCGACCACGCCGTACGCACCTTCCACGCCATCGGCGACACCTCACCCCTGCACGCCACCGCCACTGGGAACGCCGTCCTCGCCCATCTGGGGAAGTCCGAGATAGCAGAGGTCACCGCGGGAACGCTGGAGGGCTACGGCGAGGAGACCATCACCGACCCGGGGCAACTCCGCGCGGAGCTCCACCGCGTGCGAGAGCGTGGCTACGCCGTCAACCACAACCAGTACCTGCAGGGTGTCTGCGCGATCGCGGCAGCCGTGCTCGACGGTGAGGGCACACCGCTGGCCGCCGTGGCCGCCTCCCTGCCCGACTCCCGCTTCGAGCCCGGCCGGCTGCCCGAGCTGGGTCGGCTGGTCGCCGAGACGGCGGCGGAGATCACCGCCCGTCACCTGGCCTGACGACGGTCCCGGCGGCTCTGTGCGCGGTTGAGCGAAGGCATCACTTCACGATCACGTAGATCTTGCGCACGGTTTCGATGGTCTTCCAGACTCCGACGAAGCCCGGCTTCATGACGAAGCTGTCGCCTGCCTTGTAGACCACCGGCTCGCCGCCTTCCGGTGTGAGTTCGACGAGGCCGGCGAGGATATGGCAGAACTCGAAGGTCTCGCCCTTGATCGAGCGCGTCTCGCCGGGCGTCGCTTCCCAGACTCCCGTATGGATCATCTCCCCGCGGGCGATGTCCTGGGGCCAGGTCAGGAACGCGGGGTCGCCGGAAACCAGACGTTCCGGGAGCGGGCCGGACTCGTGCGGGGCGAAGGAGGGATGGGTGTCGATGGTCTTCAGGAACGACATGTTCTTCCTTTCCTGGGCGGGAGATGCGCCGGAGGCTCTGATGGGCATGACGACGGTCAGCTCACGGGCACCGCGAGGTACTGGTACTCCAGGAACTCGTCGATTCCGACTCGACCGCCCTCGCGGCCGAGCCCGGACTGCTTGACGCCGCCGAAGGGTGCGGCCGGGTTGGACACGAGACCCGTGTTCAGCCCCACCATGCCCACCTCCAGCCGCTCGCTCACCCGCAGGGCACGGTCGAGGCCCTCGGTGAAGACATAGCCGACCAGGCCCCAGGGAGTGTCGTTGGCCCGGCGGATCACCTCCTCCTCGTCGTCGAAGGTGAGGATCGCGGCGACCGGGCCGAAGATCTCCGTGTCCATCAGGCGGCTTCCGGGGTCGACGTCGGCCAGCACGGTCGGCGGGTAGAAGCAGCCGGGGCCTTCGGGTGTACGGCCTCCCACGAGGACCTGCGCCCCGCGCTCCACCGCGTCGGCGACGAGTTCCTCCACCTTGGCGCGCCCCTTCCTGTCGATCAGCGGGCCGACGTCGACGCCGTCCCGGGTGCCCGGGCCGACGACCAGCGCGCCCATCCGCTCGGCCAGCCGGCGCCCGAACTCCTCCGCCACCGAGCCGTGCACGAAGAAGCGGTTGGCGGCCGTGCACGCCTCGCCCATGTTGCGCATCTTGGCGACCATCGCCCCGTCCACCGCCTTGTCCAGGTCGGCGTCCTCGAAGACGACGAACGGCGCGTTGCCGCCCAGCTCCATCGACGTACGGACCACCGCCTGAGCGCTCTGGGCGAGCAGCAGCTGCCCGACGCCCGTGGAACCGGTGAAGGACAGCTTGCGAATCCGCCCGCCGCGCAGGAGCGGTTCGCACACCTCCCCCGCACGGGAGGTGGTGACGACGTTCAGCACGCCGTCCGGCAGCCCGGCCTCCTTGAGGATCGCGGCGAGAGCCAGGCTGGACAGAGGGGTCTGCGGGGCGGGCTTGAGCACCATCGTGCAGCCTGCGGCGATCGCCGGGCCGATCTTGCGGGTGCCCATCGCCAGGGGGAAGTTCCAGGGGGTGATGAGGAGGCAGGGGCCGACCGGGCGGCGCGAGAGCAGCATCCGGTTGCGGCCGTCCGGCAGGGTGGCGAGGCCGCCGTCGATACGGACGGCCTCCTCGGAGAACCAGCGGAAGAACTCGGCCGCGTAGGCCACCTCTCCCCTGGCCTCGGCCAGCGGCTTGCCCATCTCGGCCGTCATCAGGTGGGCGAGCTCGTCGGTCCGCTCGATGACGATCTCGTAGGCGCGGCGCAGGATCTCGCTGCGCACCCGGGGCGCCGTACGGGCCCACTCCGCCTGCGCCCGCACGGCCGCTTCCTCGGCGAGCTTGGCGTCCTTGGGACCGGCGTCGGCGACGTGGCAGAGGATCTCGCCGGTGGCGGGGTCGTCGACGGGCATGGTGGCGCCGTCCGCGGCGTCCACCCAGGCGCCACCGATGAACAACTGCGTGGGTGTGTCGGTCATGAGTTCTCTCCTGGTTGTCCGGGTCGGTCGGCGGCGGGGTCGAGCAGTTCCGCGAGGTGCAGGGCGCGGATGCCCCGGTCTCCGGCGAGGTGGTCGATCTGGGTGGCGCAGCTGAAGCCGTCGGCCACGACGACGGCCGGTGTCCGCGGGTCGATGTCGTCGAGGCGTGGCTTCAGGGCGAGGTCTGCGACGGCCATCGAGGTGTCGTAGTGCTGTTCCTCGAAGCCGAAGTTGCCGGCGAGTCCGCAGCAGCCCTCGGCCTCGTCGACCTTCCGTACGCCGAGGCGGCCGAGCAGGTCGCGGGGGTGGCGGCCCTTGAAGGTGGCGTACTCGTGGCAGTGGGTCTGCAGCACGACGTCGTCCGGCAGCTCCGGTGGCACCCACCCGGGTGCGGCGAGGTCGGTCAGGGCTCCGGTGAGGGTGTGGACGCGGGCCGCGACGCGCCGGGCGGCGTCGGTGCCGAGGAGTTCGGGCACGTCACGCCTGAGCGCCGCGGCGCAGCTCGGTTCGGCCACGACGATGGGCCGGTCGTCGCCGTTGTCCAGGCGGGCGACCGTGCGGGCCATGATGCGGCGCGCCAGCGACAGCTGGCCGGTGCTCACCCAGGTCAGGCCACAGCACAGGTCGTCCTCCACCGTGCAGGGAATGCCGGCGTCGGCGAGTACGCGGCTCGCCGCCCCGGCCACCTCGGGACGGAAGGCGCGGGTGAAGCTGTCCACGAACAGCAGCGTCTTCGCCGGTTCACCGGTCCTCGCCGTGCGCAGGGCCCGGCGCAGTGCCCGCCGGGAGGCGAAGGCGGGAATCCGGCGTTTCGTGGTCACGCCGCCGAGGCGCGCGAGCAGCTTCCCGAGGGGGCCGCGCAGCAGCGCGTTCACCGGGCGGGCCGCGTATCCGACGAGCTTGGACGTCAGGGGCAGCCAGCCCAGGGAGTAGTGGGAGCGGGGTCTGACTCTGCCCTTGTAGTGCTGGTGCAGGAACTCCGCCTTGTACGTGGCCATGTCGACGCCGACCGGACAGTCGCTGGAGCAGGCCTTGCAGGACAGGCACAGGTCGAGGGCGTCACGGACCTCGGTGGAGCGCCAGCCGTCCTGGACGGTTCCGCCCCGCACCATCTCCTGGAGCAGACGGGCCCGCCCCCGCGTCGAGTCGCTCTCCTCCCCCGTGGCCCGGTAGCTGGGACACATCACGCCGCCGGCGTCGCTGCGGCAGCGGCCGACACCGACACAGCGGCGCACCGCTCCCGCGAAGCCGTCCTCGTCGTGGGGAAAGGTGAACGTCGTGTCCACGAGCGGGAGTTCACGCAGCGCGAGGTCGGCGTCGAGGGGCGCCGGGGCCACGATGACGCCGGGGTTGAGCAGCCCCTCGGGGTCGAAGATCTCCTTGAAGTCGGCGAACGCCCGGATCAGCCGGTGGCTGTACATGACCTCCAGCAGCTCGCCCCGGGCCCGCCCGTCGCCGTGCTCGCCCGACAGGCTTCCGCCGTGCTCGACGACCAGGGCGGCGGCCTCCGTCAGGAACCGGCGGGTGGCGGCCCGGCCGGTGTCCGTGGCGAGGTCGAAGTCGATGCGCACATGGACGCATCCGGCGCCGAAGTGCCCGTACAACACGCCCGTCAGGCCGTGCGCGGCCAGCAGCTTGCGGAAGTCGCGCAGGTAGGCGGCCAGGTCCTCGGGCGCCACGGCCGCGTCCTCCCAGCCGGGCCAGGACTCCGAGCCGTCGACGAGCCGGGCGGCGAGCCCTGCCCCGTCTTCGCGGACCCTCCACAGCGAGCGCCGCTCGGCGGCGTTCTCCACGACCCGCCCACCGGTCGTCCGGCCTTGTGCCTTGAGCACGTCCAGCAGTTCGGCGGCGCGGGCGTCGACCGCCGTCTGGTCGTCGCCGTCGAGCTCGACGTACAGCCAGGCACGCCCCTCGGGCAGTCCGGTGACGGAGTCCGGGCCACGCCGGGCACGCATGGTGGCGACGATCGCCTCGTCCATGCCCTCCACGGCGGTGGGGTTCCAGCGCAGGATCTCGGGGACGTCCTCGGCGGCGTCGACCACGTCGTCGTAGCCGAGGGTGAGGAGGGTGGAAGCCTGTGCGGTCGCCACCAGGCGGACCGTCGCGGCGGTGACGACCGCACAGGAGCCCTCGGTGCCCACCAGCGCGCGGGCCATGTCGAAGCCGTGCTCGGGCAGCAGGTGGTGCAGCTGGTAGCCGGAGACCTGGCGCGGTACCCGGCCCAGTTCCGTACGGATCGACGCCAGATTGCCGTCGATCAGGCGGCGCACATCCGCTTCCAGAGCGGCGACCCGCCGGACGGCGTCCGTGTCGTCCGGATCGGCGGCCCGCAGTCCGGTGCGGTCGGCGACGGCCCGCACGCCGTCGGCCGTCACGATCTCCAGCGCCTCGACATGGCCGCTGGTGCGCCCATGGCGCACGGACCGGTTGCCGCACGCGTCGTTGCCGATCATGCCGCCGATGGTGCAGCGGCTGTGCGAGGAGGGGTCGGGGCCGAAGGTGAGCCCATGCAGAGCGGTCGCGGACCGCAGCACGTCCAGGATCACGCCGGCCTCGACGCGCGCGGTGCGGGCCACCGGGTCGATGTCCAGGATCCGGTTCAGGTACCGGGAGAAGTCCAGGACCACACCCGGCCCGACCGCGTTGCCCGCCATGCTGGTGCCGCCGCCGCGCGCGGTGATGGAAACGCCCGCCTCCCGGCAGGCCCGCACCACCGCGACCACGTCGTCGGCGCTGCGGGGGAAGACCACGGCCCTCGGCGGGACCCGGTAGTTGGAGGCGTCGTAGGCGTAGAGACCGGTGGAGCCGGGGCCTGTCTCCACCCGCAGGCCGGGAGCGGTCTCGGCGAGCCGCGCGGCCAGCGGCTCCAGGGCCGTGGTGGTGTCCGTCATCGCCGTGCCGCTCCCGATGTGCCGGCCTCGACCGCGGTCGCCCACGCCTGCAAGCCCTCGTCCACCGCCGTCTCGTCGATGACGAGTGCCGGAATCATGCGGACGACCTGGTTCCAGGCGCCGCACAGCAGCAGGAGCAGACCCTCGTCGACGGCGGCGCGCTGCACGCGGGCGGCGGTCTCGGGGTCGGGGCTGCCGTCCTCGGTGACGAACTCGGTGGCGAGCATCAGCCCGAGGCCGCGCACGTCGCCGATGCCCGGCGTCCGGTCGGCGACCGCCTCCAGGCCCTGGCGCAGCCGCTTGCCCATGGCCTCGGCGTTCTCGACGAGCTTCTCGTCGCGGACGACGTCGAGGGTGGCGCAGGCCGCGGCGCAGGCGACGGCGTTGGCGCCGTAGGTGCCGCCCTGCGAGCCGGGCCAGGCCTTGGTCATCAGCTCCTCGGAGGCGGCGATGCCGGACAGCGGGAAGCCGCTGGCCAGGCCCTTGGCGGTGACGAGGATGTCGGGGGTGACGCCGAAGTGGTCGTGGCCCCAGAAGCGGCCGGTGCGGCCGACGCCGGTCTGCACCTCGTCGGCGATCAGCAGGAAGCCGTGCCGGTCCGCCCGCTCCCGCAGCCCTTCCATGAACGCGCGGTTGGCGGGCACGTAGCCGCCCTCGCCGAGCACCGGCTCGACGATGATCGCGGCCGTGTCGGCGGGCGAGGAGATCGTCTGGAGCGTGTAGTCGAGCTCCTTCAGGGCGAAGCGGGTCGCGGCCTCCTCGTCCCAGCCGTAGCGGTAGGCCGACGGGAAGGGGGTGACGACGACACCGCTCATCAGCGGCGAGAAGCCGGAGCGGAAACGGGTACCGGAGGTCGTCATGGAGGCGGCGGCGACGGTACGGCCGTGGAAGCCGCCGTGGCAGACGATGACGTTCGGCCGGCCGGTGGCCTGGCGGGCCAGTCGCAGCGCGGCCTCGACGGCCTCACTGCCGGAGTTGGTGAAGAACAGGCTGTCCAGACCGGCCGGCAGCACCTCGCCGAGCTTGTCGACGAGACGGCGCAGCGGCTCGTGCATGACCGTTGTGTACTGGCCGTGGATCAGCGTGCCCACCTGCTCCTGCGCCGCCGCGACGACCTTGGGGTGGCAGTGCCCGGTGCTGGTGACGCCGATGCCGGCGGTGAAGTCGAGGTAGCGGCGGCCGTCCTGGTCGAAGAGGTGGACGCCCTCGCCCCGGGCCGCCACCACGGGCGTGGCCTGGCGAAGGTGCGGCGACAGTGCGGTCATGTTCGTCTCCCGGCCTCGGTGTTCGGTCTGCTGCGGTCTCCCGAGCATCGCCGCGGGCGAGAGGTGCGCCAATGCGCGATCTGTCCGGCCGGGAGGCGACATCCGGACGATGTGTCAGCCGCATCGGGGGCATGCCGGGTGATGCTCGCTCACGGACCGCACTTGCGCTGGTCAGCGACGCTTGTCACAGTGGCCGGGCACTCCCGGGCGCTGGGCCGTGCCCGGCAGGGACCCCTGGAGACATGTGAACGACAACCACCCGGCCGGCCATGGGCCCACCCGTGAGCTCACCGTGGCCGACGTCCTGGCCCTTCCGGTGCTGGCCGCGGGACAGCCCCAGGTCGTCACCGGTGTGCCCCACCTGGACCGGCCGGTCGGGTGGGTGCACATCACCGAACTGACCGACCCCGCGTCCTTCCTCAAGGGCGGCGAACTCGTCCTCACGACAGGCATGCCTCTTCCCGAGGACGCGGCCGGTGTACGCCGGTACGTCGACGAACTCGCCGACGTCGGGGCCGCTGCACTGGTCATCGAGCTGGTACGCCGCTACCACCGCCCGCCGGACGCGCTGGTCGACGCCTGCCGCCTGCGCGGCCTCCCCCTGGTCACCCTCGCCAAGGACGTCAACTTCCTGGAGGTCACCCAGGTCGTGCACGCCCTGCTGCTCGGCAACCAGGCGGACGCGATGCGCCGCACCCAGCGCATCCACGAGGCGTTCACCGCTCTGACCCTGCGCGGCGCCGGCCCGGAGGACGTGGTGCGTGCGGCGGCGGAGATGAGCGGCCGCACGGTCGTCCTGGAGAACCTGGTGCACCAGGCCCTGATCTGCGAGCCGTCCGGGCTCACCGTCGAGGAGGCACTCGCCGACTGGGAACAGCGCTCCAGGGCGACCGGACCCGGCGACGGCACAGCGACCCGCGGGCCGGAGGGCTGGCTCACCGCCTCCGTCGAGTACCAGGGCGAGCGCTGGGGCCGTGTGGCCATGCTGCCGGCACGCACCGACGGACCGATGTTCGGGCCGGAGGACGTCACCCTGCTGGAGAGGACCGCGATGGCGCTGACCGTCGCGCGTCTCATCCACCCCACCCCGTGGGAACGCTCCGCACACCGGAACGCCCTGCTCGATCTCGTGGAACAGCGCCATCGCTCCGCGGAGGACGCCCGGGCCCGCTGCGCCGCACTGGGCCTGCCGACTGATCGACACCACTTCGTCGCCGCGCTGGTGGACCTGCGCGCCGGGAAGGGGGGAGCCGAGACCGAGTCCCGTCTGTGGCAGGAGCTGCGGACGGCAGGCATCCCGGCCCTCGTCGGCGAACTGGCCCCCGGCCGCCTCGGCATCCTGCTGGCTCTGCGCGTCTCCCAGCCCTGGCGCCCCATCGTCGAGCGCCTGTCCGGCGCTGTACTGAGCCTGGCCCCGGGAGCCGTCGTGAGTGCCGGCTCCGAGGTCGCGGACCTCACCGACACCGCCCGCTCCTTCCGCGAGGCGGCCCGCGTCGCCGAGGCCACCCCACCCGGCCAGCCCCTCCCCCCGGACCGCTCCTTCCACGAGCTGTCCGACATCGGCCTGCGCCGCCTGCTGTACGCCCTCCGCGAGGACACCCGGATCCAGGAGTACACCGAACGCCGGCTCCGGCGCCTCATCGACCACGACACCCAGCACGGCACCGACCTGCTCACGACTCTGCGCCACTACCTCGACGCGGCCGGCAACAAAACCACCGCCGCCCGACGTGGCGGCCTCTCCCGCGAGACCATGTACCAACGCCTGCGCACCATCGAGCGACTCCTCGGCCGCGACCTCGAAGCGGGCGACCAGCGCACCGAGCTCCACGTGGCCCTCACCGCCCTCGACGTGATGCGAGCCGACTGAGACAGAACCCCGGTACAGCCGACGGCGGAGACACTCAGTCCCCGCAGCGCCACTCGGCCGACGCCCGCCCCGCGTCGAGGCACCGTCTCCCGGTGCGTCCGGGCGGCGCGGCCAACGTCAACCTCCACAGCCACTGCACCGGCCACTTCCTGATGCGCCCTCAGCTGAAGCGGCGCAGGCGGCGCAGGCGGCGCCGCTGGACGCGGGCAACACATCGGCAGCGGACAAGAACATGACGTGCCACACCCGACCGCCGGCGATGTCACACCACGGTGACCGGCAAGGTCGAGCCCCACAGACGACGTGATGGCCTCATGGGGTCTGCGCCGCCCTCGTATCTTTGCGCCATGACGCGCGAGAGAGAGCCACAGCTCTATGTGAACCGCTGGGGTGACACGTCGGATCCGGCCCCAAAACGGCGCGGGATTCGCCAGGACGCCTGCGCGTGTTTCGACCAGTCCAGGCCGCATCCGCGAGCCCGGGTCGGATTCCACACCGAGCGCCAGGACACGTCCGCTCCGGGCTGGCTGCGTCTGCTGGAGCTGATTGACGAAGCCGTGGCCGACGGGCGCGAGGAGTTCCGCCCCCTCGTGGAACTCAGTCCGGAGGAGCGGCAGCAGATCGTCACCCTGCCTCCGAGCATCGCGCGGCTGACCATGGTCAAGCACCTTGTGCTCTACGGCGGCAACCTGGTCCGGATTCCGCCCGAGATCGGGGCCATGACAAGCCTGGAGGAGTTCACGCCCTACACCTCTTACCGGTTGCACTGGTTTCCCTACGAACTCACCCGGTGCGAGAAGCTGTCCCGCAGCACGGTGAGTACACGCGCACTGTTCGGCAACTCCAAGCTGCGACCGCCTTTCCCCCGCCTGCGACCTGACCTGGACTCCGTCACCGAGCTCGCCCTGGAGAACCTCGATCCCCGGCGCTGGGGCACCACAGCCGTCCACCGATGCAGCGTTTGCGGCCGTCCGATCGAACAGGCTGGGCTCCGGCAGATGTGGATTTCACTGCGCGTGGCCACTGACGTACTGCCCCTGCTGGTGAACGCATGCTCATCGGCTTGCGTCGCCGCACTGCCCAGCGGTGCGCAGGACTACATCCCCACGCCGCACAAGGGGGGCCGGGTCGACCAGCCGCCGTCCGATTGGGACTGACCGACAGGGCGCAGGAGTTGCCGATCCCGGCATCCCGCCGCCGCACCCCCTTCAACCGGCCGCGTTCCGGCGCCCTGCCCTCACGGTGTGCCGTTGCTCCGCCGCACCGCGCGCCGTGTGGACCGTCGGGGGATCAGCACCGGTCCGACGAGCCGACGCCGGTCCACGCCGCTGCGGGCGTTGATGACAGCGATCAGCAGGTCGACCGCTTCGGCGCCCACCCGGTCCGGGCGCAGGCTGACGGTAGTGAGGGGCGGGGTGGTCGACGCGCAGTCCGGATCGTCGCTGATGCAGGCCACCAGCAGGTCCTGCGGCACCTGAAGCCCGTGCTGCCGAGCGGCGGCCAGGATGTTGTGACCGGAGTCGGAGTACACGCCGACGACGGCGTCCGGCCTCGGATCATGGTGGAGGAGTCGGCTGACAGCGTCCCGTTCGGCCGTGAAGTAGTCGGGCAGTGAGGCGTACTCCTCCACGAGTGCGCCCATGCGGTGTTCGTCGCACCAGGACCGATAGGCGTGTGCGATCAGGTGTGGGTACGCGTCGTCGTGGACGGGCAGGGCCAGCCCGATCCGCCGGGCTCCGGACCGCGCGAGGTGATCGAGCAGCAGGCGCAGGCCCGCTTCGTGGTCGGCGTCCACCCATGCGTCGCACCGGTGCGGCTCGGGCGGCCGGCCTTCGCTGATCATCGGTATGCCACGCTCCCGCAGGATGGAACGCACCGGGTCCTCGGCGCGCGGTCCCACGTGGATGACGCCGTCCATAGGTGTGTTGAGCCACATCCACGGTGACATCGAGCTCGGCATCACCAGGAGCAGATAGCCGCGCTCATGGGCCGCCGCCATGGCGGCCAGCGTCAGCTGTGCGTAGTACGGGATCTCGGTGTACGGGACGGGCAGGTCGCCGTACGTCGTCATGGTCAGGCCGAGCACTCCGGTGCCGCCGCGGCCCAGGGCACGGGCCGTACTGGTGGGGGCGTAGCCGAGTTCGCGCGCCGTGGCGAGCACGCGCTGTCTGGTCGCCTCGGAGAGCCGTCCGGTGCCGTTGAGCGCGTTCGACACCGTGGCGGTGGACACGCCTGCCCGTGCGGCGACGGCGTCGAGCGTGGGACGCCGCCAGGCACGAGAGCTCTCCATACGCACCCCAACTGCCGTGTGACCGCTTGTGGTTCACGCGGTCGGGAAATCATCACGCAGCGTACCGGGCGTGGGCCGGCGCACGTTCCTGGCCGCGGCCGGGGCAGATGCCGTCGCGGTGGCCGCCCGCGGGTTCGACCGCACGGGCCGCGACCGGCCGGCCGGCCACCGGTATCGACGCCGAGGGCGGTTCCGTCATGCCGGGGCTTGATGACGGGCGCAAGCATCCGCTCGGCGCGGTCATGCGGTCCGTGCAACCGTCGCTGTGCCATGAGTCCGTGACGGTTGCCCGACTCCGCGCGGGACTCCAGGAGATGCCGGACGTGACGGCGGCCCGCAGTTCCACGGCCTCCGTCGCGGTCACCGAGCCGTCCCGAAGGCCCATGGCCGGGCGAGGAAGAAATGAGGCCGGCTAGACGGGGGTCGACGCCGACGGCGCGAACGGTGCCCCGTGTCCCGGCACGATCAGCGCCGGAGCGAGGGCCAGGACCTTCTCCCTCGCCGCCCGCAACTGTTCACGGTCGGGCGCGAAGGGATCGTCGGCCGGTCCCTCGGCGGTCCACCACAGGTGGGTCAGGACCACGAGTCCCTCGTCGGCCGTGACCAGGGTGCTGACGTCCTGCGCGGTGTGGCCCGGGGTCGTCATGAGCGTGATCGACGGGGAGAGCCGGTATCCGTCGGCATCGCGGTCCTCCCAGATGTCGTCCTGGTAGATGGCCATGTGGTCGTGGAAGCGGGCCTCGGGGAACAGCGCCGCGTTCAGGGTGTGGTCCGGGTGGTGGTGGCTGAAGATGACGTCGGTGACGTCTTCGGGGACCAGTCCGTGGTGCGTGAGGGGATCCAGGATGAGTCGGCGGTCCGCGACCATGCCCGGATCGACGACCGCGACCGTGTCCCCGTCGACGAGCAGGGTGACGGTGCCGGCCACCCGCTCGTCGGCGTAGCCGGTGGTCAGGACGTGGAAGGCAGCGGTCATGGAGGGCTCCTGGGGTGAGGGGTGTGGTGGGGTGCCGTACGAGCCGGTCACCGGGGAAGGAGCACCCGGAAGCCGGTGAGCAGGGCGCGGAGACCGGTGTCGAACGCGACCTCGGCCCGGCGGTGGTCGGTGGGGGTGTCGTCGAGTACGGCGCTGAGGTGGGGGGCGGTCTCTCGGGTCACGTCCGAGACCATCACCGGCGGCGCGACGAGGTCGAGGGCCGAGCCGAGGATGAAGCTCTCCAGCGCGTTGATCAGGGGCATGACCTGACGGGTGGTGAAGCCGGCGGCCAGCAGGAGCTCGGCGACCCTCTCGTACATCGCGTGCATGAAGGGTTCGGCCAGAGGGGCCGTCGCGAGCAGAGGCACCGCCCCGGGATGGGTCGCGAAGGCCGCGCGGTAGGAGCGGGCCCATGCCTCCAGGGCCTGCTCCCAGGGCTGTGACAAGTCCCGGTCGTCAGCGCCGGACTCCAGAGCCAGCTCTTCCCGCATCAGCGAGATGATCTCGCCCCGGCCGGACACGTGATGGTAGAGCGCGGAGGGAGCGACGCCGAGCTCCCGGGCCAGGGCGGGAATGGTGAGAGTGCCCTGCTCGTCGGCGATTCTCAGTGCTGCCGCACCGATGCGCCGACGGTCCAGCAGAGGGGTGCGCGGCCTTGGCACGTGGGCTCCTCTTCGTATGTCTCCCGCCGGGCGGCCGCACGGCCGCCCGCGTATGTCACCCGAACTTTACCGAACGACTTTCAGTAAAACTCTTCCCGGCCGCTCGGGCGCCCCCTACATTACCGAAACCGAATCAGTTTCAGTTCTTGTTTCCGGTTCGGTTCGGTTCGGTTGTCGTACGACGGGAAGGACGCCGCCGCCATGCAGGCCGACATCGTGTTCACCGGAGGGACTGTCAGGACCGGGGCCGTCGAAGGTCCGGTGCTCGACGCCCTCGCCGTCACGGGCGGCAGGATCAGCGCACTCGGAGCGGAGGCGCTCGCCGCCCGCGGCGGCCGTACCGTCATGGTCGACCTGCGAGGAGGCGCCCTGCTGCCGGCGTTCGGCGACGGTCATGTGCACCCCGTGATGGGCGGCTTGGGCCTGCTCGGAGCGCCCGTCCGCGAGTGCCACTCCGTGGAGGGGATCGTCGAGGCCGTACGGCACTGGGCCGACGCGCACCCCGAGGCCGAGTGGATCACCGGCGACGGTTTCGACGCCTGGCTCGCCCCTGACGGCCGGTTCGACGCCCGCCGACTGGACGAGGCCGTCCCCGACCGGCCCGTGGTCCTGCGCACGATGGACCACCACACCGCGTGGGTGAACAGCGAGGCACTGCGCCGGGTCGGGTTCACGGCCACCACGCCCGACCCGGACGGCGGGGAGATCGTACGCAGGGAAGGCTCCACCGAACCGCTGGGCACCCTGCGCGAGTTCGGCGCCGTTCTGCCGGTCCTCGACCTCGTCCCCCAGCCGTCCCACGAAACCCAGGTGGACGCGCTGCGCCGGACCGCCGACCGGTTCGCCGCCTCCGGTGTGACCTGGATGCAGGACGCCTGGGTGGAACCTCACCACGCCGACGTCTGGATCACCGCGGCCACCAGTGGCCCGGGACTGCCGGTCCGTGCCGACCTCGGCTACTTCCTGGGACCGGAGCACTGGCGCGAGCGGCTCCCCCGGCTCGCCGCCGAGCGTGAGCGTGTGGAACGGGCCGCCCCCGGGCTGCTCACCGCGCGCACCGTGAAGTTCTTCGCGGACGGGGTCATCGAGTCCGGTACGGCCGCCCTGCTGGAGCCCTACACCGACTGCCCGCACTCCCACGGCATCGCCAACTGGACACCGGCAGAGCTGGCGAAGGCCGTCACCGCGATCGACGCCCTCGGTTTCCGGCCGCACATCCACGCGCTCGGCGACGGTGGTGTCCGGGTCGCCCTCGATGCCATCGAGGCCGCGGCCCGCGTCAACGGTCCCGGCGACCGCCGCCCGGTCATCGCCCACGCCCAGCTGATCGACCCCGCCGACCTGCCCCGCTTCGCCGGCCTCGGGGTGATTGCCAGTCTTCAGCCGCTGTGGGCCCAGCCCGACCGGCTGATGACCGACCTCATCCTGCCCAAGATCGGCCCGGAGCGCGGTGCCCGCCAGTACCAGATCGCGGCCCTGCTCGCCTCCGGCGCCCGCATCGCGTTCGGCAGCGACTGGCCGGTCACCGATCACGAGCCGCTGCGGGGCATCGCCACCGCCGTGACCCGTCAGACGCCCGAGGGAGTCCCCGAGGGCGGCTGGCTTCCCCAGGAACGGATCGACACCGCGACCGCCCTGGCCGCCTACTCCGCCGGATGCGCCTACCAGGCGTTCGAGGAGAAGGAGTGGGGCGTCCTGCGCCCCGGAATGCGCGCCGACCTGGTACATCTCGCCGCCGACCCGGTCGGGACCGCTCCCCGCGACCTCGCGCACCTGCCCGTCCTGGGCACCTGGCTCGCCGGCCGGCGTACACACGGCCGCAGCGCCACCGCCCCCGTGTCCGCCGGAGGGCTGTAGCCCCACGGCGTCGTCACGGCCGGGCCCTCGTACCAGGGACAGTCCCCTCCCCCGTCGACCTCACGCATCACGCGGAGACCACCATGACCGAGTCCCACACCTCCACCCCTCCCCAACAGCCACCGACGGCCACCGGGGCGGACCCGACCGGCCGTCTGCAACGTGCCTCACTCGGCGTCACCGACATCGTCTTCTTCGTCGTGGCGGCCGCCGCCCCGCTCACCGTCATGGCCGGTATCGCTCCGCTCGCGATCCTTTTCGGCGGTATCGGCGCCCCGGTCGCCTACCTGGCGGTCGGCGTCGTACTGTGCCTGTTCGCGGTCGGTTTCACCGCCATGACGCCCCATATCCGCAACGCGGGCGCCTTCTACTCGTACATCGCCCGGGGCCTCGGCCGCCCAGCGGGACTGGGGGCCGCGCTGCTCGCGGTGTTCTCCTACAACGCCCTGCAGATCGGCACCTACGGGGCCCTCGGCTTCTTCGCCGCCGGCACCGCGAACGACCTCCTGGGCCTCGACCTGCCCTGGCCGGTCTACGCCTTCGCCGGGATCGCCGTGGTGTGGTTCCTCGGGTTCCGGTCGATCCACGTGGGCGCCAAGGTCCTCGCCACGTTGCTGATCGCGGAGACCGCGATCCTGGTGCTGCTGGCCGGCGCGATCCTCGTCAAGGGCGGTGCGGACGGCCTGAGCCTGGCCTCCTTCGCCCCCTCCAACGTCTTCACCTCGCAGATGAGCGCACCGCTGGGCCTCGCCATCGCCGCCTTCATCGGCTTCGAGGCCACCGCCCTCTACCGCGAGGAGGCCCGCGACCCCGACCGCACCGTCCCCCGCGCCACTTACCTGGCCGTCGGCTTCCTCGGCCTCTTCTACACGTTCGTCGTCTGGGTCATCGTCCAGGCCTTCGGCGACGACAACGCCGTCGGAACCGCGGCGCAGAACCCGGCCGAGATGTTCTTCACCGCCATGACCCGCTACGTGGGCGGCTGGGCCACCGACCTCCAGCGCGTGCTGATCGTCAGCAGCCTCCTGGCCTCCCTGCTCGCCTTCCACAACGCCATCACCCGCTACGGCTACGCGCTGGCCGTCGAGGGCACCGCCCCGGCCGGCCTGGGCCGCATCCACCCCCGGCACGGCTCGCCCTGGGTCTCCGGCATCGCGCAGACCGTACTCGCGGCCGTCGTCACCGCCGTGTTCGCCGCGATCGGCGCGCACCCGTACAACGAGTTCCTGCTGTGGGTGAACACACCCGGGGTGGTCGGCATCCTGGCGCTGCAGACGCTCGCGGCCTGCGCCGTGGTCGTCTTCTTCCGCCGCAACCGCGGCGTCGGCGCGGCGGGACGCCTGCGTACGGTGGCCGCGCCGGTGGCCGCCGCGCTCCTCCTCGCCGCGATCACGGGGCTGGTCTGCACACGCCTCAATCTCTTCACCGGTGCCGCACCCGCCGTCAACTGGACGCTGGTCGCGCTCACTCCGGTCATCTTCGCGACCGGCGCGGCACTTGCTCTGCGGATCCGCCGCAACCGGCCCGATGTCTACGCCAGGCTCGCCACCACGGACGTCGACTCCGTATGAGCGAGGGCACATGGCCCCGTCGCGGGACGGTGAGTCACCGCGACGGGGCCGCCGAACGGCTGAGGAGGGCCCCGGCTGTCACCGCACCCGGAGCCGAATCATTTCGGCCGGCGGCTCGGCCCCGGCGTCTCCAGGCGTGCCCCTGGCCGGGGCGAACGCCGTTACGCCCCGGCCGCCGCGATGAACTCGCGCACGGCGCTGCGCGGATCCCCCGAGCGGACCAGTGCCTCGCCGACCAGTACCACGTCGGCTCCCCAACCGCGGTACTCCGCGACATCCTTGGGGCCCGTCACTCCCGATTCCGCGACCCTGACCGTGCCTTCCGGGATGGCCGTCACGAGGTCGGCGAACACTTCGCGGTCCACGTCCAGCGTGGTCAGGTCCCGCGCGTTGATACCGAGGAGCTCCGCTCCTCCGGCGACAGCGCGCCGCACCTCGTCGGCCGTGTGCGCCTCCACGAGCGGCGTGAGCCCCAACTCCTTGCACAGCCCCATCAGGTCGGCGAGCTGGCCGTCGTCCAGCGACACGACCATCAGGAGCGCGAGATCGGCGCCGTGTGCGCGGGCTTCCCACAGTTGGTAGGGGTCGATGATGAAGTCCTTGCGCAGGACGGGCACATCGACCCGCGCGCGTACGGCGTCCAGATCGGCGAGAGAGCCGCCGAAACGCCTGCGTTCGGTCAGCACGCTGATCGCAGCGGCACCGCCTGCCGCGTACTGGGCCGCGAGCGACGCGGGGTCGGGAATGTCCGCCAGCGCACCCTTGCTGGGGCTCCTTCGCTTCACCTCGGCGATGATGGACACCCCGGGCACCCGGAACGCGGGCAGCGGGTCGATCGCGGGTGCCGCGTCCGCTGCCCTGGCGCGCAACTCCGCCGGCGGCGTCGCGCGCTTACGCTCTTCCAGGTCTTCACGGACTCCAGCGAGGATGCCATCAAGAATGCTCATTGCCCTCTTCCTTGTCGAATCGTCTGCCGCTGTGGACGTCCCCCGGCTCGGGTGAGGCCATGCATCACCCACGTCCGAGTCATGGGATCCGTGAAGTGTCGGCTCAGGCCGCATGCAGGTGCTCGGCGCCTCGCAGGCAGTCTCGGTGACCTGACGAGAGGCATGCCCAGGTCGTGTCGACGGGCAGTGGGCGCGACCATCAGCAATGCGGCTCCGCCTGGCCGCGCCCCTCCCCCACTGCCTCCGGTCTCGACCGGATTCCGCCGCAGGCGGGGCTCAGGCCAGGCCGAACCGCTCGGCGTGTACTTGCCGTTGGGGAACCCTGAGCATGCGCAGGGCGCCGAGCACGGCCGAAGTCATCGCGGGCGGGCCGCAGACGTACACGTCACGTTCGGTCAGGTCGGGGACCAGGGCGCGCAGGTTCTCCGGCTCGAACGGCGTGTTCCCCTCCCCCGTGCGGCCGGCGAGCAGGTACAGCCGCCCTCCGCGGTCCGCGACCAGGGCTCGTACCTCGTCGACCAGTACGGCGTCGTCCTCACTGCGCACCCGGTAGAGCACGACGACATCCCCGGCCGCTTCCTCCTCCAGCAGGGCTCGGACCGGCGTGATCCCCACCCCTCCGGCGATCAGCAGTGCGCCGGGCCGCGTTCGATGCAACGAGGTGAACGCCCCGTACGGCCCCTCGACGAACGCGCGGCTCCCGACCGGGACATGTGGCAGGCCGGCACTGGTGCTGCCGACCGCTCTGGCGGTCAGGCGCAACGTACGGCCGTCGGGTGCCGCCGACAGCGAGAACGGGTTCGCCAGCCACCAGTGGTTGTGCCCGGGGAACCGCCAGATGCAGAACTGCCCTGCACGGGCCGGCAGCTTGTCGAGATGGCGGCCCGTGACGCGCACCGACACCACGTCGTCCGACTCCACCACCACCTCCGCGACCCGGAACCTGTGATAGGCGTTGCGCCACAGAGGCATGACGATCCGGCCCGCGACCAGGGCACCGAACGCGAACAGCCACAGGGCCCACCAGTAGACCATCGCGAATGCGGAAGAGCTGAAGGTCGTGGTCTCCTGCAGTTGGTGGACGAACGCCAGCCCCAACGCCAGGTACAGCAGCAGGTGCACAGCGTGCCAGGTCTCGTACCGCAACCGCCGCCGCACCTGACGGACGGAGACCGCGGCGATCACGACGACGAACCCCGCGGCCAGCATCCCGAGCAGGGAGGCCGGCACTCCGGCGAGCGCGAAGAACGTCTTCGCCATCGGCGCGTCATCGAGCGTCGCGAAGCCCAGCACCACCAGCACGGCGTGCGTCAGGACCGTCCACAACAGGGTGAAGCCGACCCAGCGGTGCCACACCGTCAGCCGGTCCATGCCGATACGGCGGTCCAGCCAGGGCAGCCGGGCCACCAACAGCAGCTGGAACAGCATCAGTACGGCTGCGTGCAGCCCGAAGAACTTGGCGACCGTGAGCACCCCGTTCTTGCCGGTGCCGGCGGTGAGGAACAGCACCTCGACGATCACCAGGTTGGTGATGACAAACATCCACAGCGCCCACCGCGCCGCAACGACCGGAGATATGGTGCTTTGCCGCACCCGTGACATCGTCGCCTCCACCGCTTCCCCTTTCTTGCCCCACAGTGGCCATCTCCACCGGGGACGCCTCGGTCGCGACCAGGAACGTCCGCCGGTGAAGCGGCCGTTCCGGCGGCCGTCGCTCGGTAGGTTGAGCGATTAAGGTCTTAACCACAAGCCGTCACAGAACGAGCGGTGTCGCACGCGCTCAACGGCACCAGAGCGGCCCTCCCGCCAACCTCGCGGGCACCCTGTGCGCAGTCAGGCCCGTCTCACGGTGGCGGTCAGGAGACACGACGCCTTGTGTGCCTCATCGCGTAGGGCACGGGTCTTGGGCGACGCCGTCGTACCGCGATCGGCGGCGCAGGCTCAGGCCCCGGGCGAACACCGGTGGCGGGCGGCACGCGTGAGGCCGCCCGAGCCGCCGCACACGGTACCGGTCACCGTGACATGGCGTCCGCGCGGACGCACGTGTCCGGCCCTTGAGAGGAACAGAGGAACGACTTGACCTACAGCATCCGCGCGGGCGGCCTGGAGCGCCACACCGCCGAAGAGATCCTCCGCATCGAGCCCTGGGGGCCGCACGCGGTGCGGGTCCGGTCCTCGGCCGGGGCCATCGACCCCGCCGCTCCCGGAGCGCTGGAGAGCCCCTCACCCTCCCGGTACACCGAACCGTCCGTACGGGACGACGGCTCCGCTCGCCTGGTCAACGGCCGCCTCGCCGTCGAGGCCGCCGCGGACGGCCGGCTGAGGTTCCTGCACGCCGCCTCGGGCCGTGAACTCCTCGCCGACAAGGCCCCGTACAGTCACCATGCCGGCCCCCGTGTCCATGCGGCGGGCGGCCGGACGGAGCAGCACTTCGAGGCGTACGACGGGGAACGGCTGTACGGCCTGGGGCAGCATCTGCACGGACGCCTGGACCAGAAGGGCTGTGTGATCGACCTCGTCCAGGGCAACACCGTGGCCGCCGTTCCCGTTCTCCACTCCTCGCGCGGCTACGGACTGCTGTGGAACAACCCCGCCACCGGCCGCGTCGAACTGGGTGCCGACACCACCCGGTGGACCGCCGACGCCGGCGGACGTGTCGACTACTGGATCACCGTCGGCGACACCCCGGCCCAGATCATGGACGCGTACACCCGGGCCACCGGACGCCCACCCCTCCTCCCCCAGTGGGCGTCAGGTTTCTGGCAGTCCAAACTGCGCTACCGCACCCAGGACGAACTCCTCGCGGTGGCACGGCAGTACAAGGAACGCGGACTGCCGCTGTCCGTCATCGTCTGCGACTTCTTCCACTGGCCGAGGATGGGCGACTGGCGTTTCGAGCACAGCGAGTGGCCCGACCCCGCCGCCATGGTCGAGGAACTGACAGACCTCGGGGTGAAGCTCGCCGTCTCGGTGTGGCCGACCGTCGAACCCGGCAGCGACACCTACGACGAGCTGCGCACCTGCGGACACCTCGTACAGGACAAGGACGGCGGTCTGCTCACCTTTGCGTGGCCGTCCCGGGAGGCCGGGGAGGCGATGACACGCCCGATGGCGTACTACGACGCCACCCACCCCGGCGCGCGCGCCGCGCTGTGGCAGCGGCTGAACGACAACTACCGAGCGCTGGGCGTGGGGTGCTTCTGGCTGGACGCCTGCGAGCCCGATCTACCCCGGGAGGTCGCCGACCGCGCCGTCTACGCGGCCGGACCGGCCGCCGAGGTCGCGCACCTCTATCCCGTGCTGCACACCCGTGCGGTCGCCGACGGCCTGCGTGCGGCGGGTGAGGACCGGCCGCTGTCGCTGGTCCGCTCCGCGTGGGCGGGCAGCCAGCGTCACGGGGCCCTGCTGTGGTCCGGTGACATCCCCACCACCTTCGACTCCCTCGCACGTCAGATCAGGGCCGGGCTGAACGTCGCGATGAGCGGCATCCCCTGGTGGAACACCGACATCGGCGGCTTCGGCGGCGGCGACCCGGACGACCCCGCCTACCGTGAACTGCTGATCCGGTGGTTCCAGTACGGCACCTTCAGCCCCGTCATGCGGCTGCACGGGGACCGAAAGCCCAACCACCCCACGTTCTCCGCGGACATGACCGGCGGCCCGAACGAAGTGTGGTCCTACGGGGAGCAGGCGTACGGCATCCTCCGCGACCACCTGATGCTCCGCGAGCGGCTGCGCCCGTATCTGATGCGGCTGTCCGAGGAGGCCCACCGCACCGGCGCCCCGCCGATGCGCCCGCTGTTCTTCGACTTCCCCGAGGACGAGCAGGCATGGGACGTGGACGACCAGTTCCTGCTCGGACCCGATGTGCTGGTGGCCCCCGTGTACGAGGCGGGCGCGCGGGCCCGTCAGGTGTATCTGCCGGCCGGCGCGCACTGGCGTGACCCGGCCACCGGACATGTGCTGGAGGGCGGTACGACGCTCCAGGTGGACGCCCCGCTGGAGCGCGTTCCCGTCTTCGTCCGCGAGGGGGCCCACGTCGCCGCTCTGCTCGGCTGACGGACGATCCGGGCCGAGGGCCGTCCATGGTCGAGATCTCCTTCAGGACGTCGTCGACCTGCCGGAACCGAAGCGCTTCCAGGGGCGGCGGGCGGCGCCCGCCCGTCACTTCCGCACTGTCGTCCCGACGAGAAGGGGTTCGCCCGAGCGCAGGTGTTCCCTCAGCCACTGCTCGGTGTTGCTCACATGCAGCAGCGCGGCGGCCTGGCTGAGGGCGCCGTCGCGGGTGGACAGGGCGTTGAAGATCGCCTCGTGCTCGGCGAGGGTGCGGCCCGCGGCCTTGTCGTCGACCAGACCGCGCCAGATGCGGGCGCGCAGGGTGCGGCCGGAGATCCCTTCGAGGAGGGTGAGGAGGCTTTCGTTGCCCGTGGCCGAGACGACGACGCGGTGGAAGGCGGCGTCGTGGGCGTTGAGCTGTTCGACGTCGTCGCGGGCCTCGCGCATGGCGTCCAGGTGCCGCTTCACCTCGGCCAGCTGTTCATCGGAGATCCGGGTGGCGGCGAGCGCCGTGGCGACCGGTTCGAGGAGCCGCCGTACCTCCATGAGGTCCTGCAGGGCGACCGAGTCGCCCTGCAACAGCTCCACCGCACCGCCGAGCCCCTCCAGGAGCAGGCTCGGCTGGAGGCTGGTCACATAGGTGCCGTCACCTCGCCGGACTTCCAGGACCCGCGCGACGGCCAGTGCCTTGACCGCTTCCCGGGCGAGATTGCGGGACAGGCCCAGCTGCGCAGCCAGGTCCGGCTCCGGGGGTAGCTTCGAGCCCGGAGGCAGGGCACCGGTCCGGATCAGCTCGCGGATCTGCTCGATGGCCTTGTCCGTCAGAGACACCGCGCATCCCTCCCCCCAGCGTGCCCCGTGAGCACGTCCCACCTGATCAGCCCCTGAGCACGGAGGTTGTGCCAGAGACCGTCCGGGACGCGCTGATCTTGGAGTTTCACGTTCCGCACGATCTGTTCCGGGACCCGCATGCCGAGGGTGACGTTGATGATACTGGGATGCGTGCGCGGGCAGGACGTCGTCCAGCGCCGACCGCGCCGAGTGAGAAGCTCCAGGCATGCCGACTGCCTCACCCACATCGGCCGTGGTCTCGACCCGTGGCCCCGCTTCCTGATCTTCCTTGCCGGGTCGGAACGCCTGCTGCATGAGGGAGTTCGGGTGGCCGGCCACCGTCCGGACGTGAAGTTCGATCTCCTTCATCGCCAACAGCGCGGCGACCTCGAAAGTCGCCTCGCAGGAACTGTGGTCGTGCCTTTGCCGCCAGCACGAGAACGAGTTCGATGTCGATCCGTTGAACTGCTCTGCTACAGAGCAGGCCTTGGTCGAGTGCGACATGTCCCCGGCGGGCTGACGAGGAAGGTACCCGCTGAGTCTTCGACTGGTTCGACCACGACCCCCTGGAGCGCTGAACCGGCCCACCACTCCCTCTGCCGCACCGCCGGCTCCGGCAGGCGGTGGCGCCTCGTCGCCGCGATGCAGCCCAGCTGGAACCTGGGCAACAGCCTGGAAAAACGCGGCTACGCCCTCCGGGACAGGGCGCGGCTCGTCCTCACGGCCGGCACCCGCCTCCTGACCGACCGGCCCCTCGCCCTGGCTGCCACCTCCCCGGCAACCAGGGCACCCGCCTTTCCGCCCGCGACGCCGAGACCGTGCGGAATGCACAGGCCCAGCTCACGCGCGGCCTGGTGGACACCGGCGCCTGCGAGCCGTTCGCGATCAACTCCGCGGTGGGGCGGCCCTTCCGCCGGACCACGTGGTCACTTCGGTGCACTCCCTGTGACAGCGCAGGCCGTGTCGTTGAGGGTGTAGGAGGCCGGTGGGGCGGTGTTGCCGGTGTGGGCTGCCTGGAATCCGATGTCGACCGACGCCCCTGGAGCGACGGTGGCGTTGTGGGAGGCGTTCCTGGCCGTCACCCGGCCGGAGACGGCCGCGTAGTCCGCGTTCCAGCCGGAGGTGATGGTCTGGCCCTCGGGCAGGGTGAAGGCCAGGGACCAGCCGTCGATCGCGGTGGTGCCGGTGTTGGCGATGGTGATGTTCGACGTCAGGCCGGTGTTCCAGGCGCTGACGGTGCTGGTGACCCGGCAGGTCGCCGTCCCCGGCGGCGGGTTGGAGGTCTGGAACTGCGTGAAGAACTTCCAGACCTCTTGCGGCACCCAGGTCCGGGAACCACTGTCACCGGGGGTCCCGTCCTGCGGAGCGGCGATGTGCCCTTCGTCGAACGCGGCCCAGGCGACCGGATACCCGGCCGCGCATCCCGAGTAGGTGGTGACCCGGTGCGTCAGGCTGCCCTGCGCCGGCTCCGGCGGATTCTGGGGCGTGCACCGGTTGTTCCTGACGAACCTGTCCCGCAGTGCCCGTCCCCCGGAGATACCGAGGACACCGTCCCTGAGGCCGTGCACGCCGAGGTAGGCGATCGGCTGGGTTCCGCCGGCGCATCCGCTGAGCTGTCCGCCGCCCAGGACCGCGACCGCCCGGAAGACCGTCGCGCGGGAGCACGCGAGCGCGTACGACATGGCGCCGCCGTAGCTGAATCCCAGGGCGAAGCGCTGTGTCGTGTCGACGCACAGGGCCGCCTCGATCCGCCTGATCATGTCGTCGACGAAGGTGACGTCCTCCCCGCCGGCGTTGGCCCAGCCGTTGTTGAGGCCCTGGGGTGCGACGAAGACGGCGCTGTTGTTCGCCAGTCGCTGGAGCCCGTAGTAGGCCCAGGTGCCCGTTTCCACGGTGCGGCCGGTGGCGACATCGGTGGAGGTGCCTCCCAGCCAGTGGAACCCGAAGACCAGCCGGTGGGCGCGGTCGCGGTCGTAGCCGTCGGGGATGCGCAGGATGAAGTTCCGGTTCTTGCCGCCACTCTGGAGCGTGTGCGATCCGCTCGTCAGGGTGGGTGTCTTGCCACAACCGGAGCTCGGGGCGGCGGTACCGACGGATGCGGCAGCCGTGCCGGAGGCCGTGAGCGGGGCGCCCTCGCCCCGGCCGTGGCCCAGTGCCGTGCCTCCCATGCTCAGGACGACCAGCACCGCGACCACGGCGGTCCATAAGAGGGATCTTGTCCTCGTCATCGTCAAACTCCTCTTCTCAAGCGCGGTTGTTCCAGGAGCGGCAGTCCACTTGGCTCTGTGAGGGGGCGCCATGGGTGGTCACCGAGGGCGCCAAACAGCGGATGAAAGCTGAGCTGATACGGCAGTTCCGCATGGATGACCTCTCTTGGATCATCCGAACTTTCGATGGGATTTCGGATCGCCGATCCCACGGATGCTAGAGGGAACCCGGGCCATGTCAACACGTTCGTCGAACCATCCGCCCCATTGACCGGCAATCGACCATCGTCGATCGCACCCATCGTCGAAATGTTTCGCTACCAGTAGCGAATCCTGCGAGGCGTATTGACGGGAGCTCTCGGACTCCTATCATCCAGGATGCTCGCCCTCGATTGGCATTCGAATTCTCGAACACAGCGGGACCGATCGCCTCACGCAAGCACTCCCCAGAGAGATCGACACATGAATATGTCATGCTCTCAACAATCCGAAGGCTGCCCTTGGACGCCGGCCGCCGCGACCGGCCTGGTCACCGGCACCGACACCAAGGCCGCAAGCGCGCCCACGCCTCCGCCGGTCGAGTCCGGCCGCGCGCGAACGCGGACATCCGCCCCGGCACCTTCTCCCACCACACCAACGGCACCCAGGCACTCGGCGGCACGGTTCGCGCCACGCGGTTCTAGCTGTCCACGCCCTGAAGCGGCCCGCCGATCGCCAACGCACTGAGGAGGTCCACCGACCGCACCACGCAACCCCCCACCCACTCCACGAGGAGAACCATGAACCCGCTGAAACGGCTCGGCCGTCGCCGAGCCTCGGTGCTGTCCCTGCTGGCCGTGGCCGCCCTGGTGACACCAGAGGCCGCGACCGCCGCGCCCGAAGCGCCTGCCTCGCCCGACGCCGTCCGGGCCTCCACACTCGGCGCCCAAGCCGCCCAGTCCGGACGGTACTTCGGGACAGCGGTGGCCGCCGGAAAACTCGGGGACGGCGTGTACACCGGCATCCTGGACCGCGAGTTCAACTCGGTGACGGCCGAGAACGAGATGAAGTGGGACGCCACCGAGCGGTCCCGCGGCTCGTTCACCTTCGGCCCCGCCGACCAGATCGTGAACCGTGCCACGGCCCGAGGCCAGCGCCTGCGCGGCCACACGCTGGTGTGGCACTCCCAACTGCCCAGCTGGGTCAGCTCGATCACGGACGCCAACACGCTGCGCAGCGTGATGAACAACCACATCACCACGGTGGCGAACCGCTACAAGGGCCGGATCCACTCCTGGGACGTGGTCAACGAGGCCTTCGCCGACGGCGGCAGCGGCCAGCACCGCCCCTCGGTGTTCCAGAACCTGCTGGGCAACGGCTTCATCGAGCAGGCCTTCCGCACCGCCCGGTCGGCCGACCCGGCGGCCAAGCTCTGCTACAACGACTACAACATCGAGGACTGGAACGCCGCCAAGACCCAGGGCGTCTACCGCATGGTGCGCGACTTCAGGTCGCGCGGCGTGCCCATCGACTGCGTCGGCCTCCAGGCCCACTTCGGCGCCGGCGGTCCGCCCGCCAGTTTCCAGACCACGCTGTCGAGCTTCGCCGCCCTCGGCGTGGACGTACAGATCACCGAGCTCGACATCGCACAGGCACCGGCGAACGCGTACGCCAGCACGGTCAGGGCCTGCATGAACGTGGCGCGCTGCACCGGCATCACCGTCTGGGGCATCCGCGACAGCGACTCCTGGCGGGCCTCGGAGAACCCGCTGCTGTTCGACCGCGGCGGCAACAAGAAGGCGGCGTACAACGCGGCGCTGACGACGATGGGCGGCTCGGCCGCGACGAAACGGGCCGACGCCCGGCCCACTGACGCCCAGCCGGCCGACTCCCGCTCGCCCGGGTCCGCCGCCGCGCTGCCCTCCCGCTTCTCCTGGAGCTCCAGCGGAACGCTGATCTCACCGAAGTCGGACGCCACCCACAACATCGCCGGCATCAAGGACCCGACGGTCGTCCACCACAACGGCAAGTACCACGTGTTCGCCAGCACCGCGAGCGCCTCCGGATACAACCTGGTCTACCTGAACTTCACCGACTGGTCGCAGGCCGGCTCGGCCCCACACCACTACCTCGACCGCAGCGCCATCGGAGCCGGATACCGGGCCGCGCCGCAGGTCTTCTACTACGCGCCCCAACGCCTCTGGTACCTCGTGTACCAGACCGGCAACGCGTCCTACTCCACCAACCCCGACATCAGCAACCCGAGCGGGTGGAGCGCACCGCGCAACTTCTACTCCTCGATGCCCGACATCATCAGGCAGAACATCGGCAACGGCTACTGGGTCGACATGTGGGTGATCTGCGACAGCGCCAACTGCTACCTGTTCTCCTCCGACGACAACGGACACCTGTACCGCTCGCAGACGACCGTCGGCCAGTTCCCGAACGGCTTCACCAACACCGTCATCGCGGCCCAGGACTCCAAGTACGCCATGTTCGAGGCGAGCAACGTGTACAAGGTGCAGGGCGCCAACCAGTATCTGCTCCTCGTCGAGGCCATCGGATCGGACGGCCGGCGCTACTTCCGCTCCTGGACGACGAGCAACCTCGCCGGCTCCTGGACGCCCCTGGCCGCATCCGAGAACAACCCCTTCGCCAGGTCGAACAACGTCACCTTCCCCTCAGGCTCCTGGACCCGGGACATCAGCCACGGCGAGATGATCCGGGCCGGCTACGACCAGACACTGACCATCCCCGCCTGCCGGCTCCAGTACCTCTACCAGGGCATGAACCCCAACGCGAGCGGCGACTACAACACCCTCCCATGGCGACTCGGCCTCCTCACCCAGACCAACCCGACCTGCTGACCGACGCGTGCCGTGGGGAGCGCATCCGACGGGAGCGCTCCCCACACTCGCCGCCGACCTCCGGACACATCCCTGTCAGAAAGCCGAGGTAACGCCATGCGCCGCAGACTTCTCGCCCTGGTGACAGCACTCTCCTCGCTGCCCCTGGCGCTCGCCGCCGCGCCGCCCGCCCACGCGGCCGACCCGACGACCATGACCAACGGGTTCTACGCGGACCCCGACTCCAGCGCGAAGCGGTGGGCCGCCGCCAACCCCGGTGACGGCCGGGCACCCGCCATCAGCGCTTCGATCGCCAACACCCCGACGGCCCGCTGGTTCGGCTCCTGGAGCGGCACCATCGGCACCGCCACCGGCGCGTACGTGGGAGCCGCGGACGCCCGGGACAAGCTGCCCCTCCTCGTCGCCTACAACATCTACAACCGCGACTACTGCGGCGGGCACTCCGCGGGCGGAGCATCCTCGGCGTCCGCCTACGCGAACTGGATCGCCCAGTTCGCGGGCGGAATCGCCGCCCGCCCGGCCGTCGTCATCCTCGAACCGGATTCCCTCGGGGACTACGGCTGTATGACCCAGGCCCAGATCGGCGAACGCAGGAGCATGCTGACCGGAGCGCTCGCCGAGTTCAACCGTCAGGCCCCCAACACCTGGGTCTACCTCGACGCCGGCAACCCGGCTTGGGCGAGCGCGATGACCATGGCCCAGCGCCTTCACGAAGCCGGCGTCCGGCAGGCCCACGGCTTCTCCCTCAACGTCTCCAACTACCTGACCACGGCCGAGAACACCGCGTACGGCGCCGCCGTCAACAGGGAGCTCAGCGCCCGGTACGGCTACACCAAGCCGTTCGTCGTGGACACCAGCCGCAACGGCAACGGCTCCAACGGCCAGTGGTGCAACCCTTCAGGCCGCCGGATCGGCGCCCCCACCCAACTGGGCGGCGGCGCCGAGATGCTCTTGTGGATCAAGGTCCCGGGTGAGTCCGACGGCAACTGCGGCGTGGGAACCGGCTCCTCGGCCGGACAGTTCCTCCCGGAGGTCGGCTACAAGATGATCTACGGCTACTGATCCGGAGCCGCTCCGGCGCGGATCCGCGGGCCGAGGTCGACCCCGCCTGAGCAAGACGCGGACCGACCTCGGCCCTGACGTGGAGTCAGCCACCATGGGCCGTTGCTCCGTCGTAGTCGCCACCGAAGAGGAGCCATTTATGGGTGGCATCGCTCAAGGCGGGCGCCCCTCTCGCTCCGGCATCGGGCGGGCTCCCCGTACGGGACACCGCGTCCGTTGGTGGCGAGGTAGACCCGGCCGTGGATGCGTGGGTCGGTTGCAGCTCTCGATGGCGCCGACCATGGCCGATCAGGTCGAACCGTCGGCCCAGGAGCAGGTAGATCTCACGCAGCGCGGCCGGTAGGAAGCAGCCAAGGGCTGTCAGTTGAAGATGTCCAGGAGGTCCAGCCAGGAGCCTGCGTCGTCGGTGGGGCGGGGCCGCATCGGGCGCGGATCCGGGTAGGTTGCCGCTGCGGCCCTCGCGCGGACGATGTCGGGCCCGCCGCACGCCTCGACCGCGAAGGCGCCGAAAACCTTGGCGAACGCGGCCGGGTCGCGGAACTCCACGCCGAACGCCCGGCCGTCCCGCAGCGGCACCCACACCACCCGGTCGAACCGTGGCCATTCCAGCACTGGCTGGTCGTCCGCGGTGGACCGCCCCTCCAGCCACAGCCGCGCCACATGCAGCAGGTTCACCTTCTCCATCGGCAGCCGCTTGCGCCGCACCCGCAGTTCACGCGCCGTCAGCTCGACGCGCTGGTCCTTCTTCGGGTACCAGACGACGCCGACACCGAACGGCACCCACAGCAGGATCCCGATCATCGGCCAGACCAGAGCGTCGCCCCACGACCGAAGCAGCCCGCCGTCCAGCAGGTACAGGATCCCGAAGACCAGAACCCACTTCGCCGTCATCCGCCAGAACCCAGTGCCCTGCCGGTACAGGACCCGCCGTTTCCCCGTCATCGCCATGCCCGCACGCTATCCGCCGCCCCGCAGCTCACCGCAGGCGGCCTTCGCCACCGCAGGGGCGGGTGCCGTCACCGACGCCACCCGCCGATGCGCCTCGCCCCGCTCCGCGGCCGGTGAGAGTCTGGGCCGGTGCTCATAAAGGGATTCGAGAACGCCCCTGTTGTCATGGGGGAGGAACTGCTGTCACTACCGGGGTTCTGGGCGGCCTACCTGATGTGGCTGAGCCAGACAGAGGAGTACGACCCGGTTCCGACATGGTTCGGCGTCGACGGGGCCGATGCCGACGCGGCCTGTGATGCGCTGGGCGACGAGGACCGGTGGCCTGTCTTCCGGATCCCCTTCGCGGACGGCCACACTGCGGTGGTCCTCGGTTGCAACATTCCCGACGACCCGGGAACGCAGTACTTCATCACCCACCCCGAGTGGACACGGCACGGCTTCCTGGCCGGCGTCGACGGCCACCAGGCGGGCCCGGGACTCTCCTGGCGAGAGCTCCACCACATCGCCCGCACGCCCGACCTCAACGCCCCGGGAATCCACGCCGCATACGCACGCCTGCTCCTCCTGCTGCCCGCGCTCGGCGACCAGGACCTACCGGAGGAGGCCCCAGGCATTCTCGGCGACGCGCTGGCGCAGGCGGGCGTCCCCGCAACACTGGCGCCGCACCTCGCAGCCGCACTCCTCGCAGACCATCCCTTGTGGGAGCCGGCTCAATGGACCCTTCCGGCCGCCTCCCCGCTCTCCGGCAGCCAGGAACCCTTCCACGGAATCCTGCACTGCGACGGGTCCATGAGTCCGCGGTGCGGCACTCACCTCGCCCAGGGCATCACCCGGGAGCAGAGCGACCGACTGGCCCACGCACTCGGCACCTGGACCGCCTCATGAACGGTGCGCGCACAGCCATGGGCCAGGCTGCAACGGGGCCAGCAAAGGTCCTCCACGTACGCTGCGCCCCGTCCACGCGCAGGCCAGGGCCCGCTCGTTCCGTGGTCGGTTGTGCCCGAGCCCGCTAATTTGGCACAGACGACAGGGGGGAAGCGATGCGTATGCCCATCGGGGAGCGAATCTTCTTGGTGCTGGTGTTCGCACCGGAGAGCGGGTTCCTGGCCGCCTGGTTCACGGCCATAGTCATGGAAGGCCCTATGGACCAGCGCCCCACGGCGTCACTGCTGTGGACAGTCGGGCTCTCGGTCTTCGTGTTCGTCGCCTGTCTGGTCTGGTACCTGACCGGCCGTCCGGACCAGAACACCTCGGGGCCCAGGTCACTCGGTGAGACGGAGAGCGCCTGGGCCGCAGAGGAAGGTGGCGGTGGCACCGACAGCTGCGGCAGCGGCGGTGGCGACTGACGCCCCCGTTACGTCTCTCCCGTCTGGAACGGTTGGAGCTGGGAGTGGTGACCCGGCCGTGTCCGTCTGAGCCGGTGGACCGGGTGGTCAGCGGGGCCGGGCGCTCGGAGAATCGTCAGAGTCTGCTGTCCGCCCGGTACACGGTGTACTTCGTGCCGGCGATGTGTTCGTTGAGGGCTTGGCTCAGTCACTGGCGCCCTGCCCCCGTACAACTCGCGTGACACCACCGCTGGTTTCACGGGGCGCCGTCCGGTGCGCCGGCGGCGCAGATAGTGGGCGAGCGCGGGATACATGGCGACGATCGACGCGTAGCCGGCGAACAACCCAGCCGTGTCGTTCTCGAAGTCCCAGGAGCCGAAGGAGCAGTACCCGACGAGCTTGGCACCGTTGTCCAGGTCGACGGACGACTTCACTCCGTAGCCGATGGCCACCAGGACAGAACGATCTCCACGGCGATGACCCAGGCGACAGGGCCCAGCTAGGACCAGGGCAGGACGAGGGCGCCCCAGGCGACGACGGGGCCAAGGGCGACGATGCCGCCGGTGTAGGTGATGACCTGGCGATAGAAGCGGCGAGAGTCGACGCCGCGCGCGTTGGCCAGGACTAGGGCGCCATTGGTGGAGAAGGGCGAGGTGTCGACGATCGTGGTGGACACGGCGAGGGCGGCGATCAGCCCGGCAGCGCTGAGGTGACTGGAGAGCAACAGCGGCACGGCGATGGGGATGATCGCGGTGAGGATCGCGGTGGACGAAGCGAAGGCCGAGGTGATGGCCACGGTGAAACACAGGAGCAGGGCGACGACAAGCGGGGCACTCAGACCGGCGACACTCTCGGAGATGTCCTCGATCACCCCGGCGTGCTCCAGCATGGCGATGTACGTCATCATGCCCGCGACCAGCAGCAGCGTGGACCAGCTGATGCCTTCGACGGCCTTCTCCTGCCGCTTCATGTCCACCACGGCCAGCAAGGCGCCTGCGGCCAGGGCGAGGAAGCCGATCTCCAGCTGGAAGCCGAGCGCGCCCACGATCAGGCCGACCAGACAGGCGAGGGTCAGCCACTGCCGCCAGTCGGGCCTGCCGGAAACGGCCGGATCCTCGTCTTCGACGGTCGTTTCGTCCTGCTCGGCCAGTGGGACGGGCCGCTTGGCCAGCAGCACGTACGTGAGGAGCGACAGCACCAGGTTGATCACGAAGCTGGCGGCGAACAGAGCAACCGGAGAAACGGCCAGCTCGGTCTTGTCGACCATGTCGAGCACCAGCGCACCGGAGACGGCGAGCGGCGAGAACGCACCGGCGTGGCCGCCGCTGATCACCATCATGCCGACCACGAGCGGGTTCAGCTTGTAGCGGTAGGCGAAGTTCATGCCGATCGGCACGAGGATCGCGACAGCAGCGGGGGTGAAGGTGCCGAACGCCGTCAGCAGTGCCGCGATCAGGAACAGCACCCAGGGGATCAGCACGACCCGCCCGCGGACCAGCCGCACGCCGGCCGCGACGAGCAGATCGATGGTGCCGTTGCGGCGGGCGACGGAGAACAGGTAGGTGACTCCCACGATCGTCACGAACAACTTCACCGGAAAGCCCTCGAAGATCTCGTCCTCGGTGAGGCCGAGTGAGGCGGTGCCGACCGTGAACGTAGCGACAAAGGCGAGTATGCCCAGGTTGATCGGGAGCACGGTACCGACCACGAACATCACCAGGAGCGCGCTTACAGAAATCACTTCAGCAGACATCTTTGTCCTTGGTGCAGGAAGGAAGGGGAGAGCGCGCCCCGAGGGCGCGGGGCTGCCCCGGGGGCGGTGGGGGGGGCGCCCGGGGGAGCGTTTCAGCCCGGTTCAGGAGGCTTGCCGTGCTCCTGATTCCGGTACGTAGATACGCGCATCGGCGAGCAGCCGGGCGGCCCGCTGCACGGTGACCCGGCCCGGGAGGCCTTCGCGAAGGTCCGAGCAGCGGACTGCCACGACGCCTGCGGCGGTGCCCAGGCGCAGCCACTCACCGGTCGGCCCGCCTGCGGCCCGGGAGACCACCGTGTCCTCCAGCAGGCCCGCGGCCGCGACGGCGACCGCGGAGGTGAGGCCGATCGCCGGGTGGGGGGCGTTCATGGTGAGCATGCGCACCGAGACGTCGTAGTCCTCGGCGGCGACCGACTCGCCCAGCGTGGTGGTGTACGGCACCGGAGGGCCGACCAGGCCCACCTTGGGCACCGCGTCACCTGGCTCCTGACCCGGCTTGAGGAGCCCCATCAGCGGCGCGGCCGCGTGGCGGACCGCTCGCAGCCAGGGCACGTCGGCGCGCACTTGCTCCAGGGACTCGGCACCGGAGCGTCCGGTACCGTGCGTGTCCACCAGGACCACGGGGGCTCCCGCGTCCACCATGCTCACCCGCTGAGGCTCGGCGGCACCGAGTCGCAGTTCGTCGGTTGCCCGTCCGGTGGGCAGTAACGAGCCGGTGGTGCCGCCGGCGGGGCGGAGGAAGGTGAGGCCGACCGCCACACCGCCGGCCAAGGTGCCCGGCACGGTCTGGTCACCGAACTCGTGCACCACACCGCCTGTGGTGTCGACCACCCCTTCCAGTACGGCGCCGGTATTGCTGTTCCGCATCACCACGCGAGTACGGTCACCGGTGATGGGCACCAGCCCTTTCGCGACGGCGTACAAGGCGATTCCGGTGGCGCAGTTGCCACAGTTGCTGGTCCACTCGATCGTGCCGGTGCCGATGCCGACCTGCGCGAACAGGTAGTCGACATCTATTCCGGGTTCGGGGGAAACGCCGACGACGGCCGCCTTGGAGGTGGTCGGTGTCGCTCCGCCCACCCCGTCCAGCTCCACCGGGTCGGTGGAGCCGTACGCGGAGACCAGCAGCTTCTCCAACGCGCTGCGGTCGGTGGGGACATGAACCTGGCTGAACAACCAGCACTTGCTGGTGCCGCCACGTACCAGGGTCGCGGGAATGTGCACAGTTGAGGCTCTTCCTGGGTCACACGAGGGGGAACACCGGTGCGGATGATTACGGGCACATTGCGCTCCGGTGAACCGCTCCGGCGAATGCGACGACCTTCCCAGCCGCGTGACTTTGGCACAATGGCAGTTTCCTTCACCTCGGTTTAGCTCAGCTAAACTCTCCGGCATGCTGAACGTGCGCCGTCTGCTCCTGCTCACCGAGGCCGCCGAGCGCGGCTCGCTCACCGCCGCGGCGGAGGCGATGGGCATGACCACCTCCGCCGCCTCCCAGCAGATGTCCCTGCTGGAACGGGAGGCCGGGCAGCCCCTGATCGAACGATTGCCGCGCGGTATCCGCACCACTCCGGCGGGCGCCGCCCTGGCCGAGCGCGGGCAGGCCATCCGTCGCGAACTGAGCGCCGCGGAAGCCGACTTGGATGCCTTCGCCGACCTCGACCAGGGCACTCTCAGACTCGGTTCCTTCCCCACCGCGAGCGCCTCGCTGCTACCGCTCGCCCTCACCCGTTTCAGTCGCCGCCACCCCGATGTCCGGACCGTCGTACGTGCCGGAGTCCTGGACCAGTTGCGCGAGATGCTGCACACCGGAGAGGTCGAGCAGGCGCTGCTGTGGGACTACGAGTGGAACCGCGTCAACGATGACGCGCTCACCCTCACCCATCTCCTCGACGATCCGACCGTTCTGGTCGTCCCCGCCGACTCCCCGCTGCGCACACTGCCCTCGCTGCGCCTCAGCGACCTCTCCGACCAGGAGTGGATCACCCGCGCCGACAACCACCCCGTCGCCGACGTGCTGCGCCGTAGCTGCCACCGAGCCGGGTTCGAACCGCGCATCGCCTATGCCTCGCACGACTACCAGGAAGGCCAGGCCATGGTCGCGGCCGGACTGGGCATCGCCCTCGCTCCCCGACTCGCCCTGACCAGCCGCCGCAGCGACGTCCGCCTCCTGCCGTTCGGATCCGACGTCCCCGCCCCGACCCGCCGCATCCTGCTCGCCCGCGCCGCGTCACGCGCCGCCACCCCGCCCGCCCGGGCCATGGCCGACGTTCTGCGCGCCGTGGCGCAGCGGTTCACCGGAGCCCACCTGGACCGCACCCAGCTCGGCGCCGTGCGCAGGGGCGGGTCTGGGCGCGCCTGACCTCATGTCAGCGAAGGCCGTTTCTTCACGGTGTGCAAGGTCGTCAGCCGGACCGGGGCAGGTTGTTGCTGGTCTCTGTACCTACTTGATGCGGTCGAGGAAGCCGAGCACCCGATGGTTCACCTGCTGGGCGGCCTGTTCGTCGTAGGACGGCAGGCTGCTGTCGGTGAACAGGTGTCTGTCGCCGGGGTAGAGGAACAACTCGGCGTCCGCCGCCGTCCCGACGAGTGCGCGAGCGGCGTCCACATCGCCCTCCCCCGCGAAGAAGGGATCCGCGTCCATGCCGTGGACCTGGACCGGGACGTCCTGGGGCCAGGCGCCGCAGAATTCCGAGACCGGGACGCATGCCTCAAGCAACAGTGCGCCCTTCGCGCCGGGGCGGGTCTGGGCCAGTCTCTGTGCCGACAGGACACCGAGTGAGAATCCGACGTAGACGAGTTCCGCGGGCAGCTTCTCGGCAGCGGCGGTTCCGCGCGCGGTGATCGTGTCGAACCCGGCGCTCTCGGCGTAGCCGATGCCCTCCTCAAGACTGTCGAACACCTGCCCCTCGTACAGGTCCGGGGCGTGGACGGTGTGTCCGGCCCGGCGCAACCGCTCGGCGAACTCGCGAACGCCCGCGGTCAGCCCGTGTCCATGATGGAAGACCAGCACCTCGGCCATGTCGCTCCCCTCGTGCCGCGGTGCCCGTGTGGCGCCGCGGCACGAGTATGGCCCGCGGCACTGACACCGGGGGCCCTGGACACCGTTGCCGTTGGCCGGGCGGGTGTCGGCCGTGACAGCCGGGCGAGGACGGGGCCTTGACACATAACGGACTGATAAACCGCGTTGCACCGATAATCACTGCTTCGAGGTAAGCATCTTGTCTCCCTGGTGGATGCGGCCAGTCCGGCGGCTAGGTTTCTGCCGGTGGACGGATTCCCGTGATCCTTCTCGCTCGTCACCCACTCCTCCGTGTCTTTCGTTCGGCGTACCCGTCTGCGCCGAACGACCCGCCGTGCAAGGAGAAAGCCCTCGATGTCCGTCGACAGCGTCCGGGAAGCTCGGACCACATCCGACGCACCGCAGCAGTCCCTGAGTACTGCCGCCGCCCGTAACCTCGCCACGACCACCAAGTCCGCCCCGCAGATGCAGGAGATCACCTCCCGCTGGTTGCTGCGGATGCTGCCCTGGGTCGAGGCCGAGGGTGGCGCCTACCGGGTCAACCGGCGATTGCGCCACACCGTCGGCGACGGGCGCGTCGAATTCGTCCAGGAGGGCGCCACGGTCCGGGTGATCCCCCGGGAGCTCGGTGAACTGGCCCTGCTGCGCGGCTTCGAGGACTCGGACGTCCTCACCGCCCTCGCCGACCGCTGCACGCAGCGCGACTTCGCGGCGGGCGAAGTCCTCGTCGAGCGCGGCAGTCCCGCGGACGGGATCCATCTGATCGCCCACGGCAGGGTCAGCCAGACCTCCGAGGGCAAGTACGGCGGAGAGATCGGCATCGCGGTGCTCTCGGACGGCGAACACTTCGGTGAGAACGCCCTGTTGGACCCCGACGCCCGCCATGACCGCACGGTCACCGCCGAGACTCCCGGTACCCTCCTCACCCTCTCCCGGGCCGACTTCGCCGCTGTCCGGGCCTCCGCGCCCCGTCTGCAGGCCCACGTCGACCGGTTCGCCTCCCGCACGCGGCAGCCGCAGAACAAACACGGCGAGGCCGCGATCGCTCTGACGGCCGGTCACGTCGGCGAGGTCGACCTGCCGAGCACCTTCGTCGACTACGAACTGGAGCCGCGCGAGTACGAACTCTCCGTCGCACAGACCGTTCTGCGCATCCACACCCGGGTCGCCGACCTCTACAACGGTCCGATGAACCAGAGCGAGGAGCAACTCCGGCTCACCATCGAGGCCTTGCGTGAGCGTCAGGAACACGAGCTGATCAACAACCGGGGGTTCGGGCTGCTGCACAATGCTGACTTCAAGCAGCGCATCCAACCCCGATCCGGCCCGCCGACCCCGGACGACATGGACGATCTGCTGTGCCGGCGCCGCGGCACCAAACTGTTCCTCGCCCATCCCAGGACCATCGCCGCCATCGGACGCGGCTTCAACGCCCACGGTCTCTACCCCGACCATGTCGACCTCGGCGGGCAGTCCGTCCCCGCCTGGCGCGGGGTCCCCATCCTGCCGTGCAACAAGATCCCGATCAGCAAGGAGCAGACCAGCTCCATCATCGCGATGCGCACCGGCGAGAAGAACCAGGGCGTCATCGGCCTGCGCCAGACCGGACTGCTGGACGAGTACGAAGAGGGCCTCTCCGTTCGCTTCATGGGCATCAACGAACAGGCGATCATCTCCTACCTCGTCAGCACCTACTACTCCGCCGCGGTACTCCTGCCGGACGCCCTCGGCGTGATGGAGAACGTGCAGATCGCCGCCACCCCGCGCTGACGGCCCGACCCGCCGCAGGTCCACCCCCGCCCCGCCGTACGTACGGCGGAGCACCCATGCCCCGAACCCCACCGCACCGCACCGCACCGCACCGCACCAAGGAGCTACCGATGCCCGACTCCGGGCCCCTCGGGTCCTCACCCCCTGAGCAGCGGCCGACGCCGCACACGGCCCCGCCGGACGCCGCCCCCGTGCCGGTGGTCCCGGACCTTCCGGTCGCACCGATCGCCTCCGGCTTTCTGGCGGCACTGCATCCGCCGGTCATGACGCCCGGTCCGCCACCGGCTCCCGCCTCGGCCCCGGCGCCCCCCACCGGGATCGCCGCAGGCACCGGCACCGCCACCGCCGTACAGGACACCGCGGACACGCCCGCGGCCGACTCCTCCGCTCTTCAGGCGATCCTGCGCGGATCGACCGGACTGGGCACGGCCGCGCTCGCCTTGGCCGACCGGTACAGAACCGCGCTCCCGGCGCCGGTGTCCCCGGCACCCGCTCCGCCCGCCGCGGGGCAGGCCGTCCCCGGCCTCTACCACCACCCCGTCCCGGAACCCGACCCCGTACGCGTCGAGGAGGTGAGCCGGCGGATCAAGCGCTGGGCCGAGGACGAGGTCCAGCTCTATCCCGAGGAGTGGGAGGGGCAGTTCGACGGCTTCTCCGTCGGCCGCTACATGGTCGGCTGCCACCCCGACGCCCCCACGATCGACCACCTGATGCTCGCCACCCGGCTGATGGTCGCGGAGAACGCGGTGGACGACTGCTACTGCGAGGACCACGGCGGATCACCCGTCGGTCTCGGCGGGCGCCTCCTCCTCGCGCACACCGCACTCGACCACGTCCACAGCACGACGGAGTACGCACCGGCGTGGCAGGACTCCCTCGCATCGGACGCCCCACGCCGGGCGTACCGCAGCGCGATGGACTACTTCGTCCGTGCGACCACACCCTCCCAGGCGGATCGCTACCGGCATGACATGGCCCGCCTGCACATGGGCTACCTCGCCGAGGCCGCCTGGGCGGAGACTGGTCATGTCCCGGAGGTGTGGGAGTACCTGGCGATGCGTCAGTTCAACAACTTCCGCCCCTGTCCCACGATCACCGACGCCGTCGGCGGCTACGAACTGCCCGCGGACGTCCACGCCCGGCCGGACATGCAACGGGTCATCGCCCTCGCCGGCAACGCGACCACCATCGTCAACGACCTCTACTCGTACACCAAGGAACTCGACAGCCCCGGCCTCCATCTGAACCTGCCGGTGGTGATCGCGAAGCGCGAGGAGCTCTCCGAGCGCGACGCCTATCTCAAGGCCGTCGAGGTCCACAACGAACTCCAGCACACCTTCGAGGCCGCCGCGGCCGACCTCGCGCAGGCCTGCCCGCTGCCCACCGTGCTGCGCTTCCTCAGGGGCGTGGCCGCCTGGGTCGACGGCAATCACGACTGGCATCGCACCAATACCTTCCGCTACAGCCTGCCCGATTTCTGGTAAAGAACGGATATTCTCTATGACCACTGAAACCACCGCCACGTCCACCGCCGCGTCCCCTGTCACCGCGAAGATCCCGGCTCCGGCGACGCCGTACCAGGGGGACATCGCCCGCTACTGGAACAACGAGGCGCGGCCCGTCAACCTCCGCCTCGGTGATGTGGACGGGCTCTACCACCACCACTACGGCATCGGCGCCGTGGACCACGCCGCGCTCGGCGACCCTGCGGACAGCGAGTACGAGAAGAAGCTCATCGCGGAGCTGCACCGCCTGGAGTCGGCGCAAGCGGAGTTTCTGTTGGACCACCTCGGCACCGTCGGTCCGGACGACACCCTCGTCGACGCCGGCTGCGGGCGCGGCGGCTCCATGGTCATGGCCCACCAGCGCTTCGGCAGCAGGGTCGAGGGGGTCACGCTGTCCGCCACCCAGGCCGACTTCGGCAACAGGCGCGCGCGAGAACTCCGTATTGACGACCACGTCCGCTCCCGTGTGTGCAACATGCTCGACACGCCTTTCGACAAGGGCAGCGTCGCGGCCTCGTGGAACAACGAGTCGACCATGTACGTCGACCTTCACGACCTGTTCGCCGAGCACTCCCGTTTCCTGAAGCCGGGCGGCCGGTACGTGACCATCACCGGCTGCTGGAACCCCCGTTACGGCCAGCCGTCGAAGTGGGTCTCCCAGATCAACGCCCACTTCGAGTGCAACATCCACTCCCGCCGCGAGTATCTGCGCGCCATGGCCGACAACCGGCTCGTACCGCACACCATCGTGGACCTCACCGCGGAGACCCTGCCCTACTGGGAGCTGCGGGCGACGTCCTCGCTGGTCACCGGGATCGAGGAGGCGTTCATCGAGTCCTACCGGGACGGCTCCTTCCAGTACGTCCTGATCGCGGCCGACCGCGTGTGAGCGTGGCCTCGCGGGGCCGGATCGCCGCTCGGCGGCCCGGTCCCGCGAGGTCCACCCCGCCGAGGACGGAAAGAGGCCCGAGGGCCGACCGGTACGGCGCGGCAGCCTTCGCCGCACCGTGCCGCAGTCCGGCCGGCCCTCGCCGTGCGGGCCACCTGAACCCCGTTACGCCCCGGCCGGTCGATCAGGTGCGGGTCCAGCGTTGGTTGCTACCGTTCGAGCAGGAGTAGAGCTGGATCAGGGTGCCGTTGGCGGTGCCGGCGGCATCGAGGCAGAGGCCGGACTGGACGCCGACGATGGATCCGTCGGAGTTGAGGCGCCATTTCTGGTTGTCGCCGCCCCAACAGCTGTAGATCTGGACTTTGGTGCCGTTACCGGTGCCGGCGGCGTCCAGGCACTTGTTGCCGTAGACCCTGAGCTCGCCCGCGGCGGTGTGGGCCCACTGCTGGTTGGTGCGGTTGTTGCAGTCCCACAAGTGGAGCTGGGTGCCGTCGGTGGTACTGGTGCCGGGCACGTCCAGGCAGCGGCCCGAACCGACGCCCTTGATCGGTCCGGAATCCGAAGGGGGCGTAGGGGAACCGCCGTTGAGGGCGTTGAGGACGGCGGTGTAGGCGGGCTTCTTGCTGCCGTCGCCGTTGAACAGCAGAGGCGAGTGCTCCGGCCGCCAGGAGTCGGTGTCGCGCACACCCCAGACGGTGATGCCGAGGCAGCGCGGGACGGCCAGACAGTCATTGGTCACGTTGGCGTAGGTCGTGGCCGAGGCGCCCTGGATGTCGAGTTCGGTGATGGCCACGTCGACGCCGAGAGCGGCGAAACTCTGCAGGGTGGTGCGGAAGTTGCTGTTGTAGGGGCTGCCGCTGTTGAAGTGCGCCTGGAATCCGACGCAGTCGATCGGCACGCCGCGCTGCTTGAAGTCCCGGACCATGGCGTACATGGCCTGGGTCTTGGCCCAGGTCCAGTTCTCGACGTTGTAGTCGTTGTAGCAGAGCTTGGCGGCCGGATCGGCGGCGCGCGCGGTGCGGAAGGCGACCTCGATCCAGTCGTTGCCGGTGCGTTGCAGGTTGGAGTCGCGCCGGGCTCCCGAACTGCCGTCGGCGAAGGCCTCGTTCACGACGTCCCACTGGGCGATCTTGCCCTTGTAGTGGGCCATCACGCCGTTGATGTGATTGATCATCGCCTGGCGCAGCGTGCTGCCGCTGAGGCTCTGCATCCAGCCGGGCTGCTGGGAGTGCCAGGCCAGGGTGTGGCCGCGTACCTGCTTGCCGTTCTGCACCGCCCAGTTGTAGACGCGGTCACCGGCGGTGAAGTTGAACTGGCCCCGCTGCGGTTCGGTGGCGTCGATCTTCATCTCGTTCTCGGCCGTCACCGAGTTGAACTCACGGCCCGCGATCGTCGTGTACGCCGAGTCGCCCAGCCTGCCCGAGGCGATGGCGGTACCGAAGTAGCGGCCGCTCTGCGCCGCCGCGGCGCCGAGCGTGCTCTCGGCGGCGTGTGCGGTCGGCGGCGCGGCCAGTGTGGCGACCATACCCAGGGCGCCGACGAGCAGCGCCAACAGCAGGCCTCGGATCTTCCGACGGATTGCGGGTCTGGGAAGGGCATGCAAGTCCATGACTGTGCCTCCAAGGTAGAAATCACGGAAGGACTGAAGCGCTGGGCATTGCGTCGTCCGCTCCCACTCGGAAGACGGACGGGGCGGGCAGGAACCCGGTCCGCCGTCGCGTGACGTACGGCTGGCGGCGGCGGTGTTGCGACACAGGCATGGGGGTACTCCATCGCGGCTCAGCCGGGGGACCGCCGCGTCGCGTCGCGTATCTCTCCCACTGCGCGAAGAGAGCCAGGATGCGCTGCTGCGAATCTCACCGGAACGAGATGGGGTGGCGCAGGTGCTCTTGGTGCGCGGATCTGCCGTGCAGCTGTGCGTGGATCTGCCGTGCGGCGCAGATTGTTGAGGGCCGACGTGGTTCGATACCTCGAACCATGGCCGGGTTCTCAGGCTCGGATGATTGAGGCATTGACGATGGATCGTCAATACTCCCCGCAGAAGAAGTTTCGGGTCCTAGACCGAAACATTCGGAAATCACGGCGAGACGGACGGGGAATCCCCCGGCGCCGCCGTCAACAGATGCGTCGCGAACTCCGGCGTGTTTCGGGTCGGTGTGACACCTCGTCAAGCCCCAAGGGAGCAGGCGCTGTTTGTAGACAGATCGGCGACAGGCCTTGACCGGAGGGCAGCGCATTCCTAGCTTGTGGCGTCGAAGCATCGGGGAGTTCTCCGAAACATTCGAGATTCTCTCTGCCCTCCGGCACGTCCGCTACGCGGCTCATCGGGGTCACCTCACCCCCGCCCCCATAGGAGGCCTACTGATGTGGTTTCGCCATCTGTCCCTGGTCCGTCCAAGACGCTTGCTCGCCGTCCTTGCGCCTTTGCTGCTGATGGCTACCTTCGTCGGTGCCCAGCCCGCCGACGCGGCGACCGTCGACCCCAACGCCTCGTACGTGCTGGTCAACCGCAACAGCGGCAAGGCCCTGGATGTGTACAACATGGCGACCAATGACGGCGCCCGCATCACCCAGTGGGCCAGGAACGATCAGAACCAGCAGCAGTGGCAGTTCGTCGATTCCGGAGGGGGCTACTACCGCATCAAGTCCCGCCACTCGGGCAAGGTGCTGGACGTCCACAACTGGTCCACCGCGAACGGCGGCTCGATCGTCCAGTGGGCCGACCAGAACAGCACCAACCAGCAGTGGAGGCTGGCCGACAGCTCGGACGGCTACGTGAGGTTCATCTCGCGCCACAGCAACAAGGCCCTCGAAGTACAAGGAGCCTCCACCGCCGACAACGCGAACATCGTCCAGTACGACGACTGGGGCGGCACCAACCAGCAGTGGCAGCTCGTCAAGGCAGGCGGCGACACCCCCGGCCCGTGCGATCTTCCGTCGACCTACCGCTGGACATCGACGGGCGCGCTGGCGCAGCCCAAGCCGGGGTGGGTCTCGCTCAAGGACTTCACCGTCGTCCCCTACAACGGCAGACAACTCGTCTATGCGACGACACACGACACGGGGACGAGTTGGGGTTCGATGAACTTCAGCCTGTTCACCAACTGGTCGGAGATGGCCTCGGCCGGCCAGAACACGATGTCGTCTTCCACCGTCGCGCCCACGCTCTTCTACTTCGCGCCGAAGAACGTCTGGGTGCTCGCCTACCAGTGGGGCAGTACCGCCTTCTCCTACCGGACGTCGAGCGACCCGACCAACCCCAACGGCTGGTCCGCACCGCAGGTGCTCTTCTCCGGGAGCATCACCGGCTCCGGTACAGGACCCATCGACCAGACGCTCATCGCCGACGGGTCGAACATGTACCTGTTCTTCGCCGGTGACAACGGCAAGATCTACCGGGCCAGCATGCCGATCGGGAACTTCCCGGGCAGCTTCGGCTCGTCGTACACGACGATCATGAGCGATACGACGAACAACCTGTTCGAAGCCCCCCAGGTCTACAAGCTCCAGGGCCAGAACCGCTACCTCATGATCGTCGAGGCGATCGGCTCGCAGGGCCGCTACTTCCGCTCGTTCACGGCCACCAGTCTGAACGGCTCCTGGACGCCCCAGGCCGCGACCGAGAGCAACCCCTTCGCCGGCAAGGCCAACAGTGGCGCCACCTGGACCAACGACATCAGCCATGGCGAACTGATCCGCACCAGCGCCGATCAGACCATGACCGTCGATCCCTGCAATCTGCAGTTGCTCTACCAGGGTCGCAGCCCCAGCTCCGGCGGCGACTACGGCCTCCTGCCCTACCGTCCGGGTCTGCTGACACTGCAGCGCTGACGGCGTGACACGAGTCCGGCTCCGACAGGGAGTCGGCGTGGCGGGCTCGGCGGAAGGCCGAGCCCGCCCGGGTCACGGTCACGCGACAACGCCGGCGCGCTTGTACGGCGACGGAGCGCGGGAGCGGGCAACGCTCACCGGCCCGAGCGCCACCCCGTAACGCGGTGCGCCGCCGCCGGTCGGGCTGGCTGGCTCACTGGCTGACTGGCTGACTGGCTGACTGGCTGACTGGCTGACTGGCTGACTGGCTGACGATCCAGGCGCGCAGGTCGCCTGGTGCGCAGCGGCGGACGAGCCAGGCTGCGGTGATGTGGGTGAACAGCGCCTCGGCCGCACCGCTCGGGTTGTGGGCGGCGATGCGCTCGTACACCCGGCGATGGCCGCGGTCGGAGGGGACGCACATGGCGCGCTCGGGCCGGCCCATGTACCGCGCGGTGTCGACGACCTGAGCTCGCCCGGCTCGCCCGGCTCGTCCGGCACATTCGGCACGTCCGGCACATCCTGCGCCTCCGGCGAATGGAACCCGCGCCTGACGAGTGTCGGGGTTGCCCTGCGTCATCGCGGCTCATGCCAAGGATAGGAGGTGTCTGCGGCGGGGCCTTGCCATCCCGCCGAGAATCCTTCGCGCCAAGGGGCCGAGCCCGTGGACGCCGGTCCGGTCGGCCCGAGGGCGACCGGATACAGTGCGCGGGACGGCAGCCTGGTTTGTGAGGGGAAGCGTGACCGACACCAGCGACACCCGACCCGCCGACAGTGAAGCGCGAGCGCCACGGCAGAGCCGGCTGCACCGCCTGATGCGCTACCTCCCCCTGATCGCCCCCGTCCTGCTGTGGGCCGTGCCCTGCTGGGTGCTCCTGCACACCGGTCAGCACTGGCCGCTGCCCGTCACGCTCGGCGGCACCGCCCTGTTCGTCCTCGGCCTCGTCGGCATGCCGCTCGCGATGATGCGCGGCCACGGCCGGCGCCAGCAGGACCGGGCGGCGATCGTCGGTGACACCCTGCTGGGCACCAGTTGGATTCTGTTCACCTGGTCCGTTCTGCTCGGCGCCCTGTTGCGGCTCACTCTGGCCGTGGCCGGCGTCGGCGACAGTCAGGACCGGGCCCGAATCGTCACGTGGGCCGTCCTCGGCGTCACCGCCGTGTTCCTCGCCTGGGGGTACGCCGAGGCTCGCCGCGTGCCGCGGGTGCGCCGACTCGATGTCCAACTCCCGCGGCTCGGGGCCGGGTTGGATGGTCTCCGCGTCGTCCTCATCACCGACACCCACTACGGCCCGCTCGACCGCGCGCGCTGGTCGGCGCGGGTGTGCGAGACGGTGAACACTCTGGAAGCCGACCTGGTCTGCCACACCGGCGACATCGCGGACGGCACGGCCGAACGCCGCCGCGCCCAGGCCACACCACTCGGCACCGTGCGGGCCACCCGCGCCCGGGTCTACGTCACCGGCAACCACGAGTACTACAGCGAGGCCCAGGGCTGGGTCGATCTGATGGGCGAGCTGGGCTGGGAGCCGCTGCGCAACCGCCATCTGCTGCTCGAACGCGGAGGCGACACCCTCGTGGTCGCCGGCGTGGACGACGTCACCGCCGAGTCCTCCGGCCTGGCAGGCCACCGCGCCCACCTCGCCGGAGCCTTGAACGGCGCCGACCCCGACCTACCCGTCCTGCTCCTGGCCCACCAGCCCAAATTCGTCGACCGGGCGGCAGCCGCCGGCATCGACCTCCAGCTCTCCGGCCACACCCACGGCGGCCAGATCTGGCCCTTCCACCACCTGGTCCGCCTCGACCAGCCCGCCCTCGCCGGCCTCAGCCGCCACGGCACCCGCACCCTCCTCTACACCAGCCGCGGCACCGGCTTCTGGGGCCCGCCGTTCCGCGTCTTCGCCCCCAGCGAGATCACCCTGCTCGTGCTCCGCTCCCCGCACCTGCCCACCTCGCCGTAACACACGGCGGGCCGACGCTGCCGTCTCGCCGAGGACGAGATCCGGACCAGAATGGCTTTGTCGGTGAGCTCTGACACCGGTTGTCGATCGGTGATCCGCCGTGATAGCCGGGCAGGAATGTCGAACCGGGCCCCGCAGCGCAAATACGGGGTGGGCTGACCTCCCCCGGCCGGCGGGAGGCGATGCCGTCTTGTCCCGAACGCGAGGGTCCGGACGGCCTCCCGCTATTGCGGTGCGATCGCTTTGAGCCAGTCCTCGACGGCGACGACATCTGCCCACTGCGGAAACAGCTTTTCGGTGAGCATCCGGTGCACCTCGGGGTCGGTGTCGAGGCAGCCGTCCGCCAGGACGGTGAGACCGAAGTCCAGGTCGATGGCGTGCCACAGAGTGGACAGCACTACAGCGCTGGTGGCGATGCCAGTGAGAACGAGGCTGTCGATATCTCGAGCCCTGAGCACCAAGTCGAGGTCGCTGCCCGAGAACGCGCTCCCCCGCCTCTTGGTGACCACCACGTCGTCCTGCTGCGGCGCAACGTCGTCATGAATCGCGGTGCCAGGGGCGCCCTCGGTGAACAGGCCGGCCCGCACGGCGTTTGTCACCACCCTGTTGCGAGGGCTGACTTCCGGATCACCCGGCCGTAACGCCATCACCACGTAGATCACGGGGATGCCGGCAGCCCGGGCACCGTCGATCGCTCTGCACAAGCGCGGCAGATATCCGGAACCATCGTCGGCGATGGCCACGACGTCCCGTTGGACGTCCATCACCAGAAGTGCGCTTTTCGCCATGCTCGCCGTCCCTTCTCCGTTGGGAAACAGGAACAAGTCTGGTGGATCAACCGAGTTGCGGTGGAGGTTTCGGAGATCGTCATCAGCGTCGCGCCGCAGTGCGCCGATGACCGGTGTCGGTTCTCATCGACATTTTCTTGCCCTGTGATCACCGAGTGGTGTCCGAACTCGGTGACAAGCGGTGTCGTCCGTCAGTTATGAAGCCAAGAGTCAGCTGAGACTACGTCCTGGCGATCTCTTGCCGGAGCTGATGGGTGAAGCGGTGTAGCAGTTCCTCCGTTGCCCTGTGCTCGGCCCTGCGATCGTCCCTGCCCTCGCTGGGCCGGGAGTTCCAGACGCGACGCGCGAGAGTGTCGGCGAGCTCGACGGTGTCGTCGGCGCACAGGAGGTAGAGGGCCGACCGGGCTTCCTGCATCCGGCTCACCAGTTCGTTGGCCCCGGCACCGTCGTCACTCAGGCGTGTTTCCCGGAGGTGGTCGATGAGCTGGACCACGGCGGTGTTGAAGCCGACCCCGGCTTTCAGCTTCTGTTCGCGCAGCCACATGCGGTCCTGCCGGCGTGCAGTGAACCAAGACCCGAACACGGCCCCTATGAGGCCGAAACCAGCCCCGATGGCCACGGACAGGATGTTCACCACGCCAGCTCCCCCCGACACACGACTGGCAGCAGGCTACAGAAGCCATCAAGCACCCAGAGCACCCAGTCGCTTGCGCTCGCATACCGATCGGGGCTGCTTCACGCCCCACGAGACCCGCCACAGCATCGGCTCCCCCACCGGTCGACGGCAGGGGAGCCGGGGCGAGCACCGACGTACCGCGTGCATGGCGCGTACGAAGGGGGCCTGGGGTCACTGGTGGTGGGCTGTCACTGCCACCATGTGTTGCTACTGATGGGAGAGACCGAGCCCACGGTCCGGACCTTCGCCCAGGGGCGAAGGCGTACTTGTTGAAGACGGCTTCGGTCGTGATCCAGCGGTAGCCGTACCACGCGTCCCAGATGTAGACCTGCGGGGCGGCGCTCGTCTTCACCAGTTGCGCGTTGACCAACTCGAAGGCCTCGGGCCAACCGCAGTCCGCGAAGGTGCTGTTGGGGACGATGACGATGCCGTCTCAGGAACCCCACCGGCTGAAGTAGACCGTCTCGTTGGGGATGTAGTAGAGGCGGCTGCCGGGACCGACCAGGTACACCCTGGGGTTGGAGGCCGCCTTGATCCGTTTCCCCGGTGCCGGGCAGGCGGCGGCCGTGGATGCCGACGATTCGGAGGCGTTCTGCGCCGCTGCCGCCGACCGACCCTCGTCGAGTGCCGACCGGCCGTCGGAGGCCTTCACGAGGACCGGGCCGGCGACTTCAGGTGAAGCTGTCGCCGTGCCGGTGGCACCCAGCGTGGGACACAGCCCCACGGCCAGGGCGATGCACATACGGCGGAATAAGTCGTTCACAGGCATTGCCTCCCTCTTGTTGTGTGGGTGCAGCGGGATGGCGAGCAACGTTCTGCCTGTACGGAATCGAGCATCGAGCACGGAGCTGCGCACGATCCCGCGCACGGAGTTGAGCGAGGAAGGTGTCCTGTCCTTCCCGGAGCACTCCGCTCACCACGGGCACACCTATGGTTGGGGATCCACCCGCCCTGGGCCACCCGCTTCGATGGTGCTCAAACAGGGCTGGTCGGGCGCCGAGGAGACTGTCCGGCCGCCGTCGGCCGCCTCGGCCGTTCGCCGCACCGGGTGCGGCCTCTCTCCGTGGATGAGCTCGGCTCCGAGCGGGGTGGGGAGATGATGGACGTGGGGGCCGGTGGGGTGGGCGGTAATGAGCCCGGCTTCGCGCAGCACGGTGGTGTGGTGGGAGACGGTGGCCAGTGAGATGCCGGTGCGCTGGGCCAGGTCGGTGGTGGTGACACCGTGCCCGGTGGTGATCGCGTGCAGCACGGTGGCGCGGGTTCGCCCCAGCAGTCCGGCCAGCGTGCGACGACGGGGTGCCGGGGCCGCGTGGGGTTCGGGGCTCCACAGGGTGTCGTGGGAGACGGGGAACGCCACGACGAGTGGTGCCGAGCACAGGGAGATGACGGGCGCGCGACCACTGAACAGCGAGGGGAGCAGACGCAGCCCGCTCCCTTGCAGATGGAAGTCCTCGTCGAGGTCGGGACGGACGATCTCTAGCACGGGGGGCGTCCAGCGGATGGTGGGGTGCAGTCGGGAGAGCATCGCGTCCAGCCCCTCACTCAGCAACGTACGCGCCGCCGATGATCGGGCCGCCTCGACGCTGGTGTGCAGGTGCTGCCTCAAGGGAGCAATCGCCGCGTCGTGCCACTCGCGCACCGCTCGGCTCACGGTCCCCAGGGCGGTCGGCGAGCCGTCTGCGAGCGCTCTCGCCCAGGCAGGCAGCGGTCTGCCGTTATGTCTGGTGAACTCTTCGAGATCGTCGTGCAGGAACGATCTGGGCGTGTGCAGCAGCGCGTCCAGACCCACGTCGAGATCGGTGACGTTCGGCGGCATCAGAAAGTCCGGAAAGGCCTGATAGGGGCGTACCAGCGTGCGCAGGACGTGCACGGAGCGGGGAATCCGCACACGCGCCCAACGCTGCCATGGCCCAAAAGGGGCACCCGGACTTCGTTGTTGAAGTATCCGCAGACTGATCACCGTCTCGTGACGACCGCGTGGCCTTCGCAGTCAGCTTCATCCGCAAGGCACTGGACGAGACCCTGGAAGCCTCCGGCCTCAGTACTGTGACTTCGCATGACCAACACCGAGATCGAGATCACCGCAGACCTGGTCCGCGACCTGCTGCGGGAGCAACATCCAGACCTTGCGGGGCTGGCCATCCGGGAGGTGGCGGGCGGCTGGGGCAACCAGATGTGGCGCCTCGGGGACGAGTTGGCCGTACGCATGCAGCGCATGGACCCCACCCCGGAGCTCCAACTCAAGGAGCGGCGGTGGCTACCCGTGCTGGCCCCGCGTCTTCCGCTCCCGGTGCCGACCCCGGTGCGGTTCGGTGAACCGTCCTCCCGCTTCCCCAAGCACTGGACGGTGATGACGTGGGTTCCCGGCGAGCCGCTGGACCACGGCTCGATCAGCCGCGGTGCCCACGCGGCCGACACGCTGGCGGGCTTCCTTCGGGCGCTCCATGTGGAGGCACCCGCTGAAGCGCCGATCGCCAGGGACCGCGGTGCCCATCCCCGGCACTGCACGGACGGCTTCGACAACTTCTTCCACGCCATTTCCCTCAACGACCTCGCCGACGACGTCCGGGCCGTTTGGGACGACGCCGTCGCAGCGCCCGAGTGGGAGGGGCCACCGCTCTGGGTGCATGGTGACCTCCATCCCGCGAACGTCGTGGTCTCGGACGGAACTCTGTCGGGCATCGTCGACTTCGGTGACATGTTCGCCGGCGATCCGGCATTGGACCTCGCCGCCGCATGGGTGCTGCTCCCCGCGGGCATGGCTTCCCGGTTCTTCGACATGTACGAGCATGCAGACGAGGCGGCGATCCGTCGCGCCCGCGGGCTGGCCGCTATGAAGAGCCTCTTCCTGATGCTCATGGGGCAGAACGGGGAGCGGGGCCTTCCCGGCGGCAAGGCGAACTGGGGGCCTGCAGGCCGAGCGGCACTCGAGCGTGTTCTGAAGGGTGTTTGACGCACACCTCCTTACACTCCCCGGTGCGTGGTGTTCGGGTCAGGAAAGGTCTCACTCTCACTCACGGTTGAGTTCTGAGTAGGCCCGAAAGTCGAAGAAGCGCAGGCCGTCGCTCAATACTCAGACTTGATCTCCTGCAAGGTCCAGGGGTGTATGGAGGTAGCCGGTCTACTCGAGTCGTCGATCTCGGTGTAGAGGGTGTCTCACGTGGTAAGTCTCGCGAGCTTCCTGTAGCTGGTCAGGGCGGCGGCCACGGCCAGGCCTCGGCTCTGCCAGTCGTTGCGGACCACATACGGGATCTTGAGACCACGAGCAGCCCGTGGCAAGCTCGTGCCGCATGATCGATGAGTTCGCGAAAGCCAACCTGCACGAAAGACTGCGGCGGGACCGCAAGGCGCTGCTCTGGAAACTCGACGGCTTGTCCGAATACGACGCCCGCCGGCCTTTGACAGCGACCGGGACCAACCTCCTCGGCCTGGTCAAACACGTGGCCACCGTCGAGGCCAGGTACTTCGGCGAGGTCTTCGACCGCCCTTCCCCGGAACCGCTGACCCGATGGCAGGACTACGACGGCAACGATCTGTGGGCAACCGAGGACGAGACCCGCGATCAGATCATCGGGTTCTACCGGCGCACGTGGGAACACTCGGACGCGACGATCAACGAGCTTCCCCTCGACGCCCCCGGCCACGTGCCGTGGTGGCCGGAGCCTTGTCCCAACACGAACCTGTTCGCCGTCATGGTCCATGTCCTCGGCGAGTCCAACCGGCATGCCGGGCACGCCGATATCCTGCGCGAGAGCCTCGACGGCCGGACCGGGATGCGCCCCGAACACGAGAAGCAGATCGACGAGGAAGCCCGTGCGGCCTACCGCGCGAAGATCGAGCAGGCCGCCAGGTCGGCCGCACCGATCAAGGCTCAGTGAGCGTTGGTGTCGGCGGAAGCCAGGAACACCCGGACGCATTCGGCGAAGGCGTCGGGCTGGTCGTGGTGAACGACGTGTCCGGCGGGCAGTTCGATGAGACGGATCGATCGCTTCGCTGCCATGTCGCGGGCGTGGAGAGCCGACAGTTCGTCACTGCGCGTGCCCCGGATCAGCAGGGTCGGGCATCGCACACTCAACCAGTCGTGCCAATGGACACCGGACAGCGCTTCCTGGGACCGGACCGTGTCCGCCGTATCGAAGGAGAACCCCCAGCCCTCTGCTCGTTCCCTGAAGGTCCGCTCCAGGTATGGCGCGGCCGCGCCCAGGGCCTCGACGAGCCCGTCCCGGGTCGTGACGCGGTCGGGCAGGTTCTTAGCGAAGGCCACGTCGATGTCGCAGACCGCCCCGATGTCTTCGACGATGAGAGCGGTGACACGGTCGGGATGCCGGGCGGCGAACTGGTAGGCGTTCACGCCCCCCAGGGAATGACCCAGCAGTGCGACTTCGGCCAGCCCGAGGTGGTCGAGGAAGGCCGTGACATCGCCGACGTAACCGCTGCGCTCGTAGTCGGCGGCCCGGTCCGACTCACCATGTCCCCGCTGGTCGAGTGCGATCACACGCCATCGGGACCCCAGCCGCTCGGCCAGCGGAGTAAAGTCCGCGCCCTCGCTGAAGTGCCCGTGCAGAGCGATCAGAACCGGGCCCGGCCCACCGAAATCGAGGTAGGAGAGCCTGCGTCCGTCCACCTCGAAACTGCCCCGCACACCGTCGTCCATGGCCGGCGAGTCTACGTGATCACTCACTCCCGGTAGCCCCGAGCCGACCGGCCTACCCGTGACCCGTAGTCAGTCATCGAGCTCGGTGGCGTGCACGGGGAAATCGCGACGGCCGACGGCCGCTGTCCTGCGAGGCCGAAAGACAAACAACCTCCCGATGACGACGTCATGCTGCTGCCGTGGCGGCAGGGGCCCCCGGGACCGGCGGAGAGTCTTTTCGTCCGACCCGCTCCATGCGAACAGCTACGACGGACCGCAGGATCTGATCACGTGCTCGGATCCCCACCACGAGCGCCACAGCACCTTCATGGTGTCTTCAGGGGCTCCCAGGGGCTCCCAGGGGCGCAGACCGGGACAGACCCGGAACCTGCGCGGCGCTTCACTCCGGCGCCCCCGGGGAGGGCGAACTCGACCTGAAACAAGTCGTGTCCACCGGGCGGCCACCTGCACACAACCCTTCGCACCCCTCGTGAGTCACCTCCCCGTAAACCATCGCCCTCAGTTCGTTCCTCCTTCGACCAAGGGAGTTCACCGTGCGCGCACGCACCCTGGCCGCCACCGCCGCCGTAGCGGCACTCACCACAGCCGGCCTGGCCCTGCCGCTCGCCGGAAGCGCCGCGGCCGCGACGACCGTACGGTTCGACTTCAACGGCGACGGATACGCCGACATCGCGGTCGGCATGCCCGACGCCACGGTGAACGGCAAGGCCAAGGCCGGCTACATCAGCGTCATCTACGGCGGCCCGCAGAGCCCGAGCCAGTCCACCGGCGTCATCAGCCAGGCAGAGTCCGGCATACCCGGCACGCCCGAGGCCGGCGACCACTTCGGCTCCTCCCTGGCGCCCGTCGACGTGAACGGCGACGGCGTCTTCGAACTCGTCGTCGGCGCGAGCGGCGAATCGCTCACCTCCGACCAGTTCCAGGACGAGGGCACCATCACCGTCCTGGACGGCTCGCAGTGGAACGTCAAGGGCACCACCGTGGCCAGGGGCGTGTCCGAGTACAGCAGCATCGGCCGCACCCTCACCACGGGCGACTACGACGGTGACGGCGACACAGACCTCGCCTACGGCGAGAACGACGAGGAGGGCGGCGCGCTCCGGTTCCGCCCGGGCCCGCTCACCGCCGCCCCGGTGACCACCACCACCTTGCGGGACTACGGCATGGGCGGGATCACCCGCGCTCTGGCCACCGGCGACTTCGACGGCGACGGCCGCGACGACCTCGCCACCACCTGGCAGGCCAACGACGACTCCGGCACCTTCATCACACGCTGGGACGACCAGGCCGAGCCCGCCCGGTGGTGGGCCGACGCCGACCGCGGCAGCGCGCTCGCCACCGCCGACTTCGACCAGGACGGCACCGACGACCTCGCGATCGGCCTCGTGCAGCCCAATCCCGAGTCGGAGACGACGCATTGCCAGGACCGGCTCGGCGGTGCGCTGCTGCTGTTCAAGGGCTCGAAGACCGCCCGGTTCGGCACCGAGAACGACTGCATCACCCAGTCGAGCCCGGAGGTCGGTGGTGCGGCCGAGAAGGGCGACGACTTCGGCGCCGCGCTGTCCGCCGGTGACCTCAACGGCGACAGTCGTCCGGAGCTGGTGATCGGCGTGCCCGGCGAGGACGTGGGCACCGTGAAGGACGCGGGCGGATACGTCGTCATGAACGGCACGGAACACGGCCCCTACGGCGGCCTGGCCCGCAGCCAGAGCACCCCGAACATGCCCGGCACGGCCGAGACCGGCGACCGCTTCGGCGCCCAGGTCGCCGTCGGCGACTACAACCGCGACGGCCTGTGGGACACAGCGGTGAGCGCGCCCGGAGAGAACGCCGGCGAACCCCGATCGGGCGGCGTCTGGTTCGCACCGAGCAGCACCCAGGAAACGTACCCACAGGGCAAGTCACTGACCCCGTTCGGCTTCGCACTGCCCCACGGGGCCATCAAGTACGGCGAAGTACTCGGCCTTTGAAGGCCACGGGCTCGGCCTGTGGGACTTGGTCGACGTGGCCGAAACGGGGGGAGGTCGGGTCCTCATCGACCCGGCCCCGTTCGACGGACAGTGGACGGGCAAACCGGCTCTGGTCATCACCTCTGGGGATGCCTCTTACGGCAGGTGCATGACATGAATACTTGAATCTTGCCGAGCGGCTCCCGGGGCGAGATCCCCTACGTGTGGGGGCGCCCCTCCGGCATACGTCGGCCCACCATGGGCCCCCGGCCCTGCGGCGCCGTCCGACACCGTAAAGCTTAGGAAGTGGCCCTTACGGAGAAGCCGAAATTACTCTGACCTGCGAGAACTCCTCTCGTCGGGCCTCATGACGCCTCGCGACCGGCAATAACCGGCAACAACCCGGGAGTCAGCCGCGATACAGCCGAAACGGATAGCAGGACTCCTCCTCCCCCAGCACTGCCGGTCAGCGCGCTGGAGTGGTCGGCCATCGGCGCTGACTGCCGGTCAGGTCCCCCAGCGTCGCGAGGCGTCGCCGATGTCGCCATGTCCACCAGGGTGTACGGACAGCCGGTCGCGCTGCCCTCGGCGCCCCGGGGGGCGCGCCCCCCCCCCGGA
>NZ_JBEOYO010000001.1:123353-218139 GCF_040297125.1 Streptomyces sp. NPDC001868
GCGGGGAGCGGCACGGGCACCGGTGGCTCGTCGTACACGAAGTACAACTACCCCGGCCTCTACTCCTCCTTCCCCACCCCCCTTGGCCCCGGTGTGTACGACGTCGGCCACGATGCGGAGTGTGCGTGTCAGTACTGGTCAAGGGATGGAGTCGACCGCCGCTGCCGCGTCCACCTTGCCCGCCCCCCAGTCGTCGTTGGGTGCCCCGCCGGTGAAGGGGTCCAGCCGGGCCGAGTTGGTAAGGAGCAGGACGAGGTCGTCCTGGGTCAGCGTGGGACTCGACTGCAGCATGAGGGCACACACCCCGGTGAGATGCGGTGCGGCCATGCTCGTACCGGACATGGGCTGGTACTGGCTCGGTCCCGCGGCTCCTACCAGTGCCGAGGTGATGGCCTGGCCCGGGGCGGCGAGCGTCGGTGCGTGGCGCCCGTCGCGGGTGGGGCCCCGGCTGGAGAAGGTGGACAGGTTTCCCTGTCCCGCGCCTTTGGTGATGTAGGAGGCGGCGGTGACGACCTTCCGACTGGTCCCGGGTACGGAAATGGTTATCTCGTCGTTTCGGTGTGAGCCGATGAACTGTGGAACGGTCCGGCCCCTCTCCACCCAGGCGTGCCAGCGGCCGCCGTCGGCAACGGTCTGGCCGATGAGCGTAAGGCTCCAGGTGCCGGGCCGGATCGCTGTCTGGCTACCCGGGCTCAGCTGAACGTAGATCCGGTTGTCGCCGTTCTGGGAGTGGTGCACGACAGAGTCGACGAAGGCCTTGTTGCCTCCGGGGAGATCCAGCTCTGCGCTGGTGGTACCGGGGGCGATCTCGGCGCTGGCCGTGCCGTTGGGGGGAGTGATCCGCAGGGAGAGACGGTCGGCGCCGGAGTACCAGATGTCCAGCGTGTCCGGCGTGTCGTCGCCGACGGGTACCACGAACTGAACGACGTCGCTGCTTCCCTCCGTCACCTGGCCCGTCGCGTGCACACCGGCGTTCGCCGCGTTGCCCGCAGACTTCACCAGCGCGCGCCCCGGGGCGTTGAGCAGGTTGTCGATGCCGCGTTCCAGCAGGCTGGAACCGTCGTGCGGTCCCAGATTGTCGCCCTGGCTGATGTTGACGACCGCGGGCCGCCCGAGGGTCTCGGCGACCTTGAAGACGTAACCGACGGCCTCGAGCGTGCCCATGGAATCGCCCAGGGCTTCCGTCGTCACCCGATTGGCCACGACGACCAGATCCGCCTCGGGTGCGACCCCGACAAAGGTGAACTCCGGCTTGCCATTACCGGCCGACGACCCGTCACCGGCGGCGATGCCGGCCACGTGGGTGCCATGGCCGAGGCTGTCGTCCATGTGCCGCACTGTGCTCATCGGGTTCGGAGAGCTCAATGCGTCGTCGATCGCGGAACGTTGGTACTCCACTCCGTGACCGAACGGCGCCGGTGAGGATTCCCCGACTTCCGGAGTGAGGTTCTGGTCCCAGATGCGCAGGATGCGGCTTTTCCCGGTCGGGTCCCGGAAGCAGCCGTGGCGCCAGTCGATGCCGCTGTCGACCACGCCCACGATCACACCGGCGCCACGCAGGCCGGGCGGTCCGGTGTGCACTTTGTCGGCCTTGGTCTCGGGCACGGCGGCGTCCAGTTCCGTGAGGGTGGGGCGGGATGCCTCGACGTAGCTGACGGCTTCCGACTCGTCGAGCTCCGTGAGACGGTCGATTCCGATCTCGCCTCCCACCACGTCACCAGCCCGGATGAGCACCGTCAGCCCCATGTGCTGGGACAGCTCTCCCAGGTCGTCGGCGCCGTGCCCCTCCGCCATTCGCACCAGTACACGCACACGAGGCGTCCTCACCCCTTCGGTCGTGAGCGCGAAACGGCCGGTGGACTCCAGGCCCACCAGCTCCGCCGGGCCTTCCTCGGCCCGGGACTGCAGGAACTTCAGCCGTGAGTCGAGCATGAGCGGTCTTCTCTCTGACGAGAAATCGCCGGCCCTTCACGGTGAAGGACAGGCGATCACTATTTCCGTGGCCGGGTGCCCGTCTCGGGGTGGAGGGGTTCAGACAGCTCCACGTAGTCGACACAGTCGACTTCCGTCAAGCGTCCGAGATCGCCGGAGGCGACCGTGGCGGTCAGGACATCGCCTGCGGCCATACCCACGCGCGCGCCGGCGTCGGCAATCTGCCGACGCTGCTCTTCATCGGGTTCCCCCTTCACCCGGATGAGCACCTGGAGGGGAGTGGGGCCGACCGCCTCATCGGCGTCCGACAGCGCACGCCGTGCGGCGGAGCCAAGTTTGTGAGAGCGCATCTTCCCCACCTGATCCGGTGAACGGCCCCCGTCCATACGAACTCGGTGCGCCGGCATTCGTCTCGTGTCAGCGACCAGTCGTACCGCACTGCCTCTCCTACCACGGTAGGCATCACAGGCGGCGCGCGCCATTCCGCCCCGGACCATCTTGTGCGGACGGTGTTCCGCCTCGGCTGAGAGCTCACCGTAACCCTGGCTGCCGTCCGCCTGCGTCCGACCCCCTCGGTCGGCGCAGTTCCGCTCGCAGGCGCCAAGGGAGCAGATGAGAGTGGAGTACACGGGCGTCAGCCATCGCTTCTACGTCAGGAGAGCCGCCGTGAGTTCCCCGGGATCCAATCCTCAGCGCAACGCCGACATCCAACTGGACGAGCAGGGCCGAATCATCATCAACGCACCAGAACTTGCCTCGGCACTGGAGAGCGCCGGCCTCAGGACGGCTGGGTTCAGGCCGACCAACGGCGTCTGCCCCATCGTAAATGCAGTGGCCGGCTGCGGGGAGCGGCAGGTCTGACCGCACCAGTCACAACACGCACGGAAGTTCCTCAAGCCCGCAGACGCGCTTTCGAAAGGTACTCATGAGCGACATCACCGACACATCCCGCCGCGAAGATGTCGCTTTTCAAGAAGAGCTCTCGGCAGCGCTGACCGATCGAACTCTGCACTTGATCCTCCTGCCCACGGAGCAGTGCAACTTCCGCTGTACGTATTGCTACGAGGATTTCGCGATCGGCCGGATGGCGCGGGAGACGATCAACGCGGTGAAGCTGCTCCTGGACCGGCGATTCGACGGACTACAGGGGCTGGACATCGCGTGGTTCGGGGGCGAGCCCCTGCTGGCCCGCGCCATCGTTGAGGAGATCTCGGCCCATGTGGTGGCGTCTGTCGCCGACAGACCGGATCTGCTGTACCGAGGGGACATGACCACCAACGGATATCTGCTCGATGTTCCAGCGGCGGAGAAGCTCGCGGGGCTGGGCGTCACCAGCTATCAGATCTCCCTCGACGGCCCAGAAGCCGTACACGACACCACACGTGTTCGGAGAAATGGCGGCGCTTCATTCCAGCGTATTTGGCAGAACCTGCTGGCGATCCGGGACAGCGGGCTGCCGGTCCACATCCTGTTGCGCGTGCACCTCACGCCGAAGAACCTGCCATCGATGCCGGACTTCGTGCGCCAGGTACGCGACACCTTCCTGGACGACAGCCGATTCTCCGTCAGTCTCAAGGCCGTGGAACGGATGGGTGGACCCAACGACGCAACCATGGAGACCCTTTCCCGGCAGGCCAGGGCGGAAGCCCTCGGGCAATTGCAGGGGATTCTCGAACCCGTCTCAACGGCCTCCGGGAAACCGGCCGGGTCGGCAGTCTGCTATGCCGCACGCCCAAACTCCCTGGTGATCCGCGCGAACGGCAGTATTGCGAAATGCACGGTGGCATTGTCCGACCCTGCAAACACCATCGGCCGACTTGCTCCGGACGGCACTCTCCGCGTGGACAACGCCCGCCTCGGCCCCTGGCTGCGAGGCTGGTCCGAGGGCAACTGGGCATCCGTAGGCTGCCCTTATGTCGGCATGCCCCGCTCGGATTCACAGCTCCTGCAGATCGGCAGAGGCCCGCGTCCATCAACGGATGCCCGACAGATGTCTGCCAAGTAACGCTCAAGAACACCGAGCGACGGGTCGGCGTGCGACTTGAACACCCCGCTCGGTCGGGGCCGGAAGTCAATTCCGCGAAACCTGGAGAGCAGCAACGGTCGATCTCGGATCTATGGGTCCCGCCGGCCCGCGAACGACTTCCGATTGTGGGGGTGTCACTGACGGTGATACCCCAAGATCGAGACGGCGATTCGCATGGTGTCCATCGACACCCGGAAGGTCATCGTTCCTTACACCTGGAGTGCTGAACAGGCCCCGCGACCTGACGCTGACCGGCCTCCGTCACCTGATCGGCTGCCGAAGCTCAGTCCGGATCCGGAGGGTCCGCTCGGCGAGGCCCGCCAGGTCCACGTCCTTGGCGTCCCCGGAGGAGACCCCGGGGTCGATCTCGACGATCAGCGCGCCGGTGTTGCCGTCGTTCCAGGCGCATATCGGCATGATGACCCGCATGTTCAGATCCTCGTGGGCGATCACCTGGCAGGTGATGGTGACGTCCGAGCCGGAGGGGCGGAAATCCTCGGGTGCTCGGGCGACCGACATGCCGTCCGGATCGGCAGCGTCCTTCAGCATGTTGTCCCGGGCGTCATCGGCGTCCTTGAACCGGCCGTACATACCGCTGACGTTCAGCTGACCACCACGGTCCGCGGGCTTGTAGATCGCGACTGCCGCCCGGATGTCACGGCCGCCCAGGGCGCTCTCGGCGTGCTGGATGAAGCTGTCCTGCGGGGGGTCGGAGAAGTCCTGCTCCAGCTTGTACTCACCGCCGAGCAGGGCCTTGGGCAGGGTCAATCGGTACCGCGCCTCGGGAAAGTCTCCGTCGGTGCCGACCTTGCTGACCACGACCGCGGCCCCGGCGACGATCAACAGGGCCATGGCCCCGGCTACAACCCCCAGGACGACACCGGCCCGGCTCTTTTTCGGCGGCGGAGGCGGCAGGAGGTACGGCTGGGGCGCGGGGAACTGCTGCGGCGGCGGGGGCGTGGACACGCCACGAAGCTACTGCACACACAGCTCACCCAGGGCGTGTTGGCCCCTCGACCGCCTCCTCTTCACCGGTGGGCCCGGCACCGTTCACCCCCGCGTCGATCCTGATGTTCGACCCGCTCACCCCCCTTTGAGGTGGAACCGGGGCGGATCGAACAGGCTGTGGCGCTCGTACACGGTCTTCCAACACCCGAAGGACGCAGTCGTTCCCGCTCGGCGTCTGACAGGTCACCCCGCCCCATGCCCGTATCAACGCCCTGGGAGCGGAGCAGTCACTTGAATAGGTTCCCGGGAACCAGGGCGTGACAGGATCGGCGGATGGTGTCTGCAGGTGAGTTCTTCCTAGCCGTAGACGATGCGTCCGCAGCGCGGGTAGGCCCGCGCAAGAGACACGACTTTCCCGCCGTGCCATGTGACGGCTTCTATCCAGATGACGCGGTTCTCAGCTGGGAGACTCTGCTGACGGGCAGGCCCGCGAGTCCGCTCCGGGACGTGGTGCCCATGGCGAACGACGGGTTCACCGTATTCGCTGTTCCGGAGCCGCTGTGTAGGGCTTTGGCGGGCGCGGAAAGGGATCAACTCCGGACGACAGGCATCGCGTGGGCTGCGAGTGCCTCCGAGCCGGACAATGAGATCTCGCCGGATAGAGCGGTGGACCTCCTTGAGCGCCTGTCAGCTCTAGCCAACAGCCGGGCAGAGAAAGGCCTGAGCCTGTACTGCTGGTACTTCGCTCCCTGACCTCACCGCCCAGTGCCTGTACCTGCCACGATCGCGGCAGGACCCGGGGTACCGAGGAGACGGAGCGATGCCCGGCCGTACATCCCCCGCTTGATCGTCTTGCACGGTTTACGTGCCCTTCGACGAAACCGGAGCTGCAGGGCGAGCAGCATGCTCCACGTGATGCCTTCCCGGTTCCCTTGGTTTCTCCAGTGACGACAGCGCTGCGGTTCGACAGGTCCACACGTCTATTCGGATCTGACAGACGGTGGATCCTGGTCGTGACGCCGGTTGCCCCACTGAACGGATCGGGCCGGACAGGAGGGGGGCGGCTGAGCAAGTTCGGCTGGTCCAAGGACCGTTCTGCCTGTGAGAGCCCGCGCGAGCCGATCCGATTCTGTTTCGTCCTGGCGCCCCTTGTTGGATATCTGGCCTGTATGACAGGGTGGTTCATGCTCAGAACAATCCGTAATCGGCCTAACGGCTCGCACGGGTCGTGGCGTTGCCCGCTCCCCCACAAGGCGGTCGCGCGGCATCGCCCGGGCAGTCACCACCTCGATCTCAATGCCTTTCTCTTTGCACGGCCACAGCCAGGTCCGCGCTGCCGCTGTTCCCGCATCGGCCCGGGATGAGGCTGCCCAGTGCGCCCTGGGACAAGGAAAGCCCCTGTGTCTTTCGCTCACCCCCTTTCCGCAAGCCCGGCTCCCGACCCCGAGACCGCTCCAGGGATGTCCGACGACGCCCTCGTGGCCGCGCTGAGAACGTCCCAGACGATCGAGGGCACGACTCCCGTCGCGGCGTTGATCGCGCGACACGGGCCGTCGGTCTCCGACTATGCGGAGATCTGCGCCCTCGGTTCGGCCGCGCTCGCACGAGCGTTCGCCTCTGCGGCGTTTCGCCATGTGGTGCAGGACCTCCAAAGAGCCGGATCCACCGGCGCTCTGCGCCCTCGCCTTCTCGTCGTGGTGCGGGACACCGCGCGTGCGCGGTCACAGAACGGCACCGTCTCGGGGCTGTCGTACGACCAGTCCGGGACTGCCGACGGCGCCCGGCAGACACCACACCCGGTCGCCGAGAACCGGCACTTGAGCCACGTCGCTTTTCTGCGGCTGCCGAGGACCACGCAGTACGTTCTGTGGCATAGGGAAGTGGAAGCCGAACCGGCGGCCGTCCCCGCAGCCTTGCTCGGTATCGATGGGAACACACCGCCCTTCGAGTTGGACCGGGCGCGGGAGCAATTGCGGTCAGCGCTCCTGCGTACGCATGTCGAGCATTCGGCCGGGAGAGAGTGCCGGGACTACAGCCGCCTTCTCGACGCACCCGCACGCGGTGCCGGTTCCACGCTGCCCGAGGTGCAGCTGCATCTGGATCAGTGCTCCTACTGCCGACACACCGCCGAACAGCTCAGGCTCTGCGCCACGGAACCGGGCGTGCTGCTGGCCGAAGCGCTCCTCGGCGAGAACGCCCACCCCTATCTGGCCGCCTGCCGGGCACGCCCTTCGCGGACAGCCTCTGTTGCCACGCCCACCGAGGGAGCCGCCGCCCGTCGCTCGGACACCCCACGGACGCCACAAAGGTCGGCAAGGAAGGGAAAGCCTGGTGCCACCCGCAGGCGCACGAAGTTCTTCGTCGCCGGGATCGCCGCCGCCGGTTCGGCCGCTGTCGCGGCAGCACTCATCGTGACCGGCACTTCGTCCGACAGCACCACACCGGCTCCGGCGCCGCAGCGGCCTACGCCCACACCGTCGCCCTCATCCCCCGTGGCCTCGACCGTCCTCCCTGTCGCCCCGGACAGCGGCAGGCTGCGCAACGCGGCCGCCGACCTGTGCATGGACGTCCGTGGAACGCCGCCCGAGCGTGGCGCGGAGGTCACCCTGTCCACCTGCTCAACCGCTGGCACACAGGGGTGGACCTACCTTGAGTCCGGGCTCCTGCGCAATCTCGCCGCACCGAATCTGTGTCTGGACGCCGGAGGAGATGACGAGGTGCTGGATCTGGAGTTCTGCGACTCCTCCGGCGACCTCTCGTTCGGTCTCCGCTTCGAGCTGAGCCCCGAAGGAGAACTCCTCACACGCGACGAGAGAAACCTCGTGATCACCCCTGCCTCGCCCGAGGCCGACACCATTCTGGTGCCAAGCCCACGGAACGGAGACGCGGAACAGAGATGGCTGGTCGAGCCGATCTCTGGTACATCCACGCCCCGGTCCGGGACATGAGGCTTCACCAGTACCGAACACGGCCTCACCGACCTCCGACCGATTCCTGACTCCTCATCCTGGCTCCTGACTCCTGACTCCGTTCAGGGATCGGCCAGGGTTCGGATCTCGCCGGGTTCCTGGTGTCACGCAGTGCGGGTTCTTCGCCGCTCCAAGGTGGGTCGGATGAGGGACTCTCTGGCACGGCGAGACGAGCGGGGGTCAGGCGGGCGAGGTGTCGGGGCGGGCGTCGTACGCGGCGCGGGCTGCGTCGATGTGCGTCAGGTGCGTGATGCTCCACTCCAACAGGGGTGCGGTGGCTTCGCGGAGGGTCCTGCCCATCGGAGTCAGTTCGTAACTGACGTGCGGCGGCATGACGTTGCGGACGGTCCGTGTGAGGATCCCGTCGCGTTCCAGGCCGCGCAGGGTGACGGTGAGCATTCGCTGGCTGATCCCGTCGACGGCCCGTTTGAGTTCGGTGAAGCGGCGCGGCCCCTGGCTGAGGTTACGCACGATCAGCAGCGACCACTTGTCGCCGACGATGCCGAGCACTTCACGGGCCTGGCACGGGTCCTCCAACAGCGCCGGCCGCGCATCGCCGCCCACTGTGCCGCTCATGGTTACCTCCAGAGAACCGGGGCACCGAAATGTGCCTTATTGATCGAGGTGCGACAGGTGCAGCACGATGATCTCGGTTCCCGAAGAGTACCGAGGCACTGACAGGAACCGTAATGCTCCCGCGCCTCCACGCCCCGAAGAGGAAAAAATCCCCTCATGTCAACTTTTCTGCTCGTACACGGTGCCTGGCACAGCGGCCGGTGCTGGGAGCGGGTGGTCCCGCTGCTGGAATCGGCCGGACACCGCGTGTTCGCGCCTTCACTGACCGGCTACGGCGACAAGGCACACCTGCTCGGCCCCGAGGTAGGGCTCGACACGCACGTCACGGACATCGTCAAGCTGATCCACGAGGAGAACCTGACCGAGGTGGTGCTCGTGGGTCACAGCTACGCGGGGCTGGTCGTCTCGTCCGCGGCCAACGAGGTACCGGAACGAATCGCGCACCTGGTGTACCTCGACGCGATGGTCCCGGAGCACGGCGAGACCGCCGTCGACGTGCAGCCCATGACCCAGAACCTGATCGACCTGGCCGCCAAGTCCGACAACGGCTGGCGCATCCCGCCGCTGCCCGAGATGCCTCCGCCCCTCGGCCTGTTCGGAGTCACCGACCCGGCGGACGTCGCTTGGCTGCGTGCGACGCTCTCGGACCAGCCAGTGCGCTGCCTGCGGCAACCGGTCCGACTGGACAACCCTGCCGTGGACTCCATTCCGCGCACGCACATCCACTGCGTCGGCGCGGAGCCGGAAGGCATCGTGCGGCGACCCGTCCCCGCGACACAGCCCAACGGCTCCCCAGCACGGATACGGGAACTGCCGACCGGGCACGACTGCATGCTCACCATGCCGGCTGACCTGAGCGAACTGCTGCTTGAATCCGCCCTTCGGTAGCGTCCGGGCCGTGACTGCGGCAGCGAGCCGGAGAAGGCCCGCCACCGTCGGACAGCGGAACCGGCCGCGAAGCCGTCACTTGCGGGCGTCTTGTCGTATCGAGTGGCGATGCCGCGCCAGGTGTTAGGCGACGTTCTGCATGAACAGGAACGAGTGGTTTGACGACACTCGCGGTGGAGACGTTGGGGTGCGGTCTCTGGAGGCGGGGAAGTCCTTCGTGTGCGACGACATGGTGAACACGAAGGACGAGCGCCCGAGGAGAACTACGGGGCTGAGTGGGTCCATCGTTTGGTGATGTGCGGCTCGGAGTACGCCGCCGACCAGGCTTGCAGTCGCACCTGCTCGGTGGTCTCGGGTGTCCGGTCCGATTCGCTGCGCACGGCAGCGGCCAGGTTCCTCCGAGAGGCCCGGATGCGGGTCCACCCTGGGGGCATCTCGAATCGTGCGGCATCGGGGAAGTAGTCGGTACAGCCCAGCACGACGAGACGTCCGGACGTCAGGTTGAGGCTTGCCTCGACAACGTGGTCGAAGTCGTCGCTGTCATCGACTGGCTGTTCTGCGAGGACGTCGACGCTGACTGCCACGGTGACGTTGACGGCGGTGCCGATGGCCACGGCGTCCTCGGTTACGCCAAGCCCGTCGGAAACGGTCTGTTCGGTCCATACGTCACTGAGGTCGCCCTCGGACTCGTCGTCCAGGACGTGGATCTGGAAGTAGTCCGCGAAGAGTTCAAGGTTGGTTGCCACGGGGGCATCATCGCTGCCGCGCATGACGGGCACGGCGGCGGGGTGGTATCGGCTTCAGGGTGAGGCCGCTGACCGGGTGATCCGGACATGAATGCCGGCCCGTCTGGACAGGTTCCGGCTGATTGCCGCAGGTCAGGCGGAGGTGGCGGTGCTGGTGGTGGACTCGGACGTGCTGCTGGTGGAGCGGCAGCTTCGGGCTGGCCGGTTGAACTGTCCGGCCTGTTCGGCTCCGCTGGCGCCCTGGGGGCATGGTCGGTCCCGGATGGTTCGGGGTGATCTGGGGGCCCGGCTGTTTCTGCGGCCGCGTCGCACTCGTTGTTCGGGCTGCCAGGTCACGCACGTGCTGCTGCCGGAGGCGGTCTGGCCGCGGCGGATGGACGCGGCCGAGGTGATCGGGACCGGGCTGGAGATAGCGGCCCTCGGCATGGGGCACCGCCAGATCGCCGCCCACCTGGGCATGGCGGAGGGGACGGTCCGCGGCTGGCTCCGCCGCTTCCGACGCAGGTCGGAGGACGTCCGCCGGCATTTCACCGTCGCCCTGGTCGCGCTCGCGGAGGATCCGGTGATGCCCGAGGCGGCCGCCTCGCCGCTGTCGGACGCGGTGTCGGTGATCGCCGCCGCCCATCGGGCGGCGGCCATGAAGTGGCCGGAGATGAACACGGGGTCGCGGTGGGCCTTCGCCGGCCGGGCGATAGGCGGACAGGTGCTGACCTGCACCACTTCGGCTAGTTGATCAACACGGGCCGCCCCTGGGCGGCGGAAGGAGGGGCCAGAAATCTTGATCGTGTCCGTCCACGACAGAGGCGGACGCTGATCGAGATGCGAGGAGAGTCCGCACATGGCATCGAGCGAGGACGAGGACCGCCGCCGGGCGGAGAAGGCCCGGCAGGTCGGTCTGTTCCGCTATTCCCTGATCCAGGACCTGCTGGATTCAAGTCTGACGACCCGCGAACGCGGGCGGCTGGCACGTGAGTTGGCGGAGAGGGAGCACACGGATCCGTTCGGCCGGCAGGTGAAGGTGTCCAGGGGCACGATCGACCGGTGGGCCCGGGACTACCGCAGCGGCGGGTTCGCCGCGCTGGTTCCCGAGCCGCGCAAGGCCGTCCCCAGGACACCGCCGGAGGTGCTGGAGCTGGCGGCCGCGCTGAAGCGGGAGAATCCCGGCCGGACGGCCGCGCAGATCCAGCGGATCCTGCGGACCACGCAGGGCTGGTCGCCGACCGAGCGCACGCTGCAGCGGCACTTCGTGACCGCCGGCCTGACCGGCACGGCTGCGGGCGAGAGGAGCGTGTTCAGCCGGTTCGAGGCGACCCGGGGCAACGAGTTGTGGACCGGCGACGCTCTGCACGGTCCGAGGATCGGCGGGCGGAAGACGTACTTGTTCGCCTTCATCGACAACCACAGCCGGGCGATCGTGGGGCACCGGTTCGGGTTCGCCGAGGACACCGTCCGCCTGGCCGCGGCCCTGCGGCCGGCGCTGTCGGCCCGCGGCGTCCCGGAGTCGATCTATGTCGACAACGGGAGTGCCTTCGTCGACACGTGGCTGCTGCGGGCCTGCGCGTCGCTTGCGGTCCGGCTGACCCATTCCAAACCCGGACGGCCGCAGGGCCGAGGAAAAATCGAACGGTTCTTCCGCACCGTCCGTGACCAGTTCCTCGTCGAGTTCGATGACGAACGTGTCGGCCAGATCGAGCATCTCACCGAGCTGAACAGGCTTTTCACCGCGTGGGTGGAGACGGTCTATCACCGCACGGTGCACTCGGAGACCGGGCAGCCTCCGATCGAACGCTGGCTGGGTTCGATTCCCCGGCCGCTGCCGCTGCCCAGCCCCGCTGATCTTCGGGAGGCGTTTCTGTGGTCGGAGTTCCGGACCGTGACGAAGACTGCGACGGTGTCGCTGCACGGCAACAGCTACGAGGTCGACCCGATGCTGAGCGGGATGAGAGTAGAGCTGGTCTTCGATCCGTTCGACCTGACCGAGATCGAAGTGAGGGCGTCGGGCAGGACGACGGGCAAAGCGATCCCGCACCGGGTGGGCCGTCACACGCATCCGAAGGCGAGTCCGGAGACGCCGGCGGAGCCGGCGCCGTCGACCGGGATCGACTACTTGAAGATCCTCGACGAGACGCACACGGCGAACACCGCGAAGGGCATCAACTACTCGTCCCTGCTGGACGACGGGCGGGGACAGCGATGATCGACCGCGTTCAGGGGTACTTCGGCTTCACCCGCGTCCCCTTCGGCCGCAACCTGGCTCCCTCGATGCTGCACCAGCACCACTCCCACCGCGAGGCCGCGGCCCGCATCGCCTGGTGCATCAACAACCGGGCGATCGGCGTGGTCACCGGCGAGGCCGGATCCGGCAAGACCGTTGCCCTCAAAGGCGCCGTCGCCTCCCTCGATCCGGCCAGGTTCACGGTGATCTACCAGCCGAACCCCGAGGTCGGCATGCGCGGCCTCTATGACCGCATCGTCACCGCCTGGGCGGCACCCCGAAATACCAGTCCGCCGCTCTCGCAGCTCAGGCGTCCGCGGCGCTGACCGCGGAGGTCGACGAACGCGGCCGGACCCCGGCCGTCGTGATCGACGAGTCGCACCTGCTCGACCACCACGAGTTGGACGCGATCCGCATGCTGACCAACTACGACATGGACTCCACGACGCCGTTCGCGGTGTTGCTGATCGGCCAGCCCACCCTGCGGAAACGGATGAAGCACGGCGTCCTTGCCGCCCTGGACCAGCGGATCTCGGTCAGCTACCAGATGCCCACGATGACGAAGGAGGAGACCGCCAGCTGCATCAAGCACCACCTCACGATCGCCGGCCGTCAAGACACCCTGTTCTCCGACGACGCCGTCGACCTGATCCACCTCACCAGCCGCGGCCTGCCCCGCTCGGTCAACAACATCGCCTGGCAGTCCCTCATCGCCGCCTTCACCGAGGAGAAGGGCATCGTCGACGAGTCCTCCACCCGCGTCGCGATCACCGAGACACACGCGACAGAGTGACGACGAAGACGACACCACGTTCACGACGACCCCGGCGGCCTGACGGCCGCCGGGGTCGTTTCACCTCTCACCGTCCACAACCAGACCGTCGCATTCATGCACATCTTCAGCGTCGCCCAACAGCCAGGCTTCGAGCCTATTGATCAGCCGTTCGACGGTGTTGCGGTCCTTGATAGAACTCCGCGTCGTGAGCGACGGGCCGGCCGCCCTTGCTACCTCGGTTCTTCCGGTGGGCGGCCTGGTCATTCTTCTCCGGGATGACGGACTTGATTCCGCGTCTACGCAGGTAGGCACGGTTGGCGCGGGAGGAGTACGCCCAATAGGCACGTGGGTTGGTCGTTTGGCCAGCCCTGGCAGGGGCCGTACTCGCAGCCAAATGCACGTACTGATCACGACCGCACACAGGCCCTAGGATCAGGAACATGCCGCTGACGATGCACGACGTGGACCGGTTCGAGGCGACGAGGCCCCGGCTGGAGGCCATCGCCTACCGCCTGCTCGGCTCGGCGAGCGAGGCGGAGGACGCCGTGCAGGAGACGTTCCTGCGCTGGCAGGCGGCCGAGGTCGACCGGATCGAGGTGCCCGAGGCCTGGTTGACGAAGGTGCTCACCAACCTGTGCCTCAACCAGCTCACCTCGGCCCGCGCACGCCGGGAGACCTATGTGGGCCAGTGGCTGCCCGAGCCGCTGCTGACCGGCGACCCGATGCTCGGCCCTGCCGACACCGCCGAACAGCGCGAATCCGTCTCGTACGCGGTCCTCACCCTGCTGGAGCGCCTCACCCCCAACGAGCGGGCGGTGTACGTACTGAAGGAGGCCTTCGACTACCCGCACCGGGAGATCGCGGAGATCGTCGAGATCAGCGAGTCCGCGAGCCAGCAGATCTTCCACCGGGCGAAGAAGCATGTGGCGGCGGGCAGGGCCCGTACGGAGATCGACGAGGCGGCGGCACGGCGGATCGTCGAGGAGTTCCTCGCGGCGGCCACCAGCGGGAAGACCGAGCCGCTGGTCAAGCTGCTCACCTCGGATGCCATCGCGGTCGGCGACGGCGGTGGAAAGGTCCCGGCCCGCGCCAAGGCGTTCGAGGGCGCGCTCGCGGTCGCGAAGTTCATGCGGGGTCTGTTCAAGCCGGCCCCGGTCAAGCGGGCCCTGGTCGGCGGCTCACCCGAGATCCACATCTCGACGGCCAACGGCGGCCCCGCGGTCCTGGCGGTCGTCGAGGGCCGGGTCGTCGGGGTCATCTGCCTGGAGATCGGCGCGGACGGCATCGTCGCGTTCCGCAGCCAGGTCAACCCCGACAAGCTGGAACGCGCGACCGAGGTGTGGGCGGCCACTGAGCACGGGGAGCCCCTGTTCCACGCCTTCTGACGAACGCCGTGGTGAGAGCGTGCCGTGGTGAGAGCGTGCCGTGGTGAGAGCGTGCCGTGGTGAGCGGCTCAGCGAGGGCGCCGTGGTGAGGGCTTCCGACGTCCTTCGACGAACCGGGTCACACCTTCCAGCGAAGGTGTGACCTGCTTCACATTCCATTCCTGTCAGGAAAGCGCGGGCTGCCCGGTTCAAGGGGCGTCACCGAGCAAGGGCAAGCGTCAACCCCGCGCAGACAGGAGCAGGAAATGCAGCACCGCATCATCGTCCTCGGAGCCGGCTACACCGGAGCCACCGCCGCCGGGCGTCTCGCCAAGCAGCTGCACCGCGCGGACGTCGCCATCACCCTCGTCAACGCGGAGCCCGACTTCGTCGAACGTGTCCGGATGCACCAGCTCGCGGTCGGCCAGGACCTCAAGCCCCGCCCGTTCGACGAGATGTTCGCGGGCACCGGCGTCGAGGTGAAGCTCGCCGAGGTCGCCGGTGTCGACGCCGATCGCCGGATCGTCACCGTCGTCGACACGCACGGCGGCGGGAGGCAGGAACTGGCGTACGACACCCTCGTCTACGCCCTCGGCAGCGGCTGGAACCCCCAGGGCGTCCCCGGCACCGCCGAGCACGCCCACGAGATCTCCGGCCGCCCCGGAGCGCTCCGGCTGCGCGAGCGCCTGGCCCGGCTGGACCCGGGAGCGCCCGTGGTGGTCGTCGGCGGCGGACTCACCGGTCTGGAGGCCGCGACCGAGATCGCCGAGACGCGCCCGGACCTGGACGTCGCCCTCGTGGCCCGCGGCGGCTTCGGCGACTGGCTCTCCGACAAGGGCCGGGGGCATCTGCGGAAGGTGTTCGCCAAGCTCGGGATCACCGTGCACGAGCACACCGCCGTCACCGCCGTCGAGGGCGACCGCGTCCTGACCGACGGCATGCCCGTCCCGGCCGCGGTCACCGTGTGGGCCACCGGCTTCGCCGTCCACCCGATCGCCGAGGCCAGCACACTGGAGGTCTCCGGCAGGGGCCAGATCGTGGTCGACGAGACCATGCGCTCGGTCTCGCACCCCGAGGTGTACGCCGTCGGCGACGCGGCCCTCGTGATGGGCCCCGGCGACAAGCCGCTGCGGATGTCGTGCGCCTCCGGCGTCCCCACCGCGTGGCAGGCCGCCGACGCCATCGCGGCCCGCCTGACCGGCGCGAAGCTCCCGAAGATTCCGATCCGCTACGTACAGCAGTGCATCTCGCTCGGCCGCAAGGAGGGCCTGATCCAGTTCGTCACCGAGGACGATCAGGCCGTCCCCAAGGCCCTCACCGGCCGCCTCGCCGCCCTCTACAAGGAGATCATCTGCAAGGGCGCGGCCTGGACCGTCGCCCACCCGACCGTCGGCATGCCGGTCCGCCGCCGTCGGACGGTACAGCCGACGGGACGGGCGGACCAGGCGGGTCAGAAGGGTCAGAAGGGTACGGGGAGCCCGGCGGGACAGGCGGACCCGGCGGTCAGGACCGCGGCTTGAGCCGTACGGCGCGGGTGGCCCCGGACAACAGGGCCCGACCCGTACGGCACTGCCCAGCCGCCCTCGGAACGGGGCCCACGACGAGAGGGTCCCGCCCCTCCCTCCGCCCCGGCGGGCCTTCATGGGCCTGGTCGCCACTGCCGGAGGGGGCCTGCTGTGCAACCCGATGATGTCGACCTGAACGCCCGCCACGGCGCCAACCCCCGTAAGGGAACACGGAGTTCGAGCAGCCGGCCTCGATGGTCGCCGACCGCGCCCAACAGGTCCAGAGCGCCTGACCCGCCGAGCGTCGGCAGGTCGCGCTCGCTGAAGGGCGGACGGCGCACGGTTCAGGGCGTCCCGGTCGGCCTCGGACGAGTCGTACGCACCGTGCACCGGGACGTGACCCGCGCGCCGTGCAAGTGATCGTTTTCGGCCGTTCCCTCCCGCTCCGGCGAAGCCTTCTCCGACCGTGACGGCGAGCTGCTTCTGGAGACGTTCGGGGTCACGACCCTAGCGGCGCCGGCGTGGTGCCGCGTGTCCACCCGTGGGCGGGCGGCGCCGTTCTCATGAAACACACGTACGTCACCGTGGAGCTGGTGCGCGGGTCGAGGCCGAGCACGGGGAGGGCGAGAGTGAAGGTGTCGTCGTCTTCGACCGGTTCACCGTCGGGGGCGGCTTCCGGCTCGCCGAGGGTGAGCTGCGCAGTGTGCAGTTCAGCGTGACTCTGCCGTGGGAGACTCCGGTCACCGAGCTGTACGGGCAGAGCCTGGGCATCGTGCTCGGCGTACGCACCGAGCTGTCGGTGGCGGGCGCCAAGGACAAGGGCGACCGCGACCAGTTGAGGGTCGGGCCCCTGCCGGTGCAGGAGGCGATCCTGGAGGCGCTGGGGCAGCTCGGCTTCGGCTTCAAGGCTGCCGATCACGACGGCGTGGATCACCAGGACTGGAACACCCTCGTCGACGGCTGGATCCGGCAGCTCGTCGAGCGCCGGACGTCGCATGGCTCGCACGGCGAGTACGGCGCGTACGGCGCGTACGGGCACAGCGACCCGTACGCCGGACACAGCGGCGGCCACCAGGAGCGTCACCACGACAGCCATCACGGCTCCGGCCCCGGCATGGGCACGGCCGTCGCCGCGGGCACGGCCGGGCTCGCGGTCGGTGTCGTCGGCGGCATGGTCGCGGCCGAAGTCGTCGACGAGGTGGGCGACTTCTTCGAGGGCGACGAGGAAGAGGCCGAAGGCTGGGCCTTGCCGACGACCGGCGGTCGAGGGTGCGCGAGGAGGGGCGCAGAACGCGGACACTCCGGGAAGGCTCAGCCCAGTGGCTGTGGATCTGCCCGGTCGAGGGGAGGGCGTCTCTTCGACCGGGTCGAGCCTGGAGGCCGCTGGGTGAAATGGTGGGCGACGGTCAGGAGAAGTATCGCCAGGGCGGCCGGTGCCGCGTAGGCGAGGCGGAACTGGCCGGTGGAGCCGAGGAGTCCGCTCATTGCGCCACCGGTGATGACACCGACGTAGTTGAAGAGGTTCAGGCGTGCCAGGACCGCCTCGGAGGCGCCGGGACGCAGTCGCGCGGCGGCGGCCAGACACAGCGGGGCCAGAACGGACGCCCCCAGGCCCACCGCCCCGGCCGCGAGAACGGCGAACGGCCAGCTCGGCGCGGCGGCCATGCCCGCCAGGGCGCCCGCGACCAGCAGGGCCGCGGTGCGGACGACTGCGACCGCTCCGAACCGTCGCACGAGGCGGTCGGTGGCGGCGCGGCCGACGACCGTGCCGGCCTGGTAGGCCGCGTACGCCAGCGGCGCGACCGTGAGGGACGCGGCGAGGGTCTGGCGCAGGTAGACCGCCGACCAGGCCGAGACGGTGGAGTCGACGACGTAGACGACGAGGAGGACCAGGCCGAAGGGGATGAGCCGGATCCACAGACGGCGCCCTAGCGGAGGCTGCGCCGGGGTGACCTGTCGCTGCGCGGAGGGCGACGGGAGGGCGTGTGTGCGAATGCAGGCGGCGAGGAGCATCACGAGGCCCGCCTGGACGCTCAGGCCGGCGGCCACGGGCCACTCCAGCCGGGCGGCCCCGGCGGTGAGCAGGGCCGCGGTCACGCCGCCCACGCTCCATGCGGTGTAGAAGGAGCCGAAGATGCTGCGGCCGTAGGCGCGTTCGACCGCCGCCGCTCGTGTGTTGACGCCGACATCGAGGGCCCCGATGGCGAGCCCGAAGAGGATGTAGGCGCAGATGACGGTCGCCTCGTCGGGGGCCCATCCGATCAGTACCAGTGCGGCGGCGGCCGTCAGCACGGCCCCGCGCATCGTGGCGACGGGACCGGCACGGCGGATCGCCGCCAGGCCCAGGAAGCTGCCGCCCCCTGCCATCAGCGCGACCGCGACCATCAGGGTGGTCGTGAGGAGCGGTGCCAGGTTCAGGTGTTCCGTGACCGCGGGGACGGTCGTGTAGACGGCGGCGACGGACACCCCTTGTGCGGCGAACGCGAGGGTCGCGCCCCTTCGGGCGCCGGTCTTGGAGACCGGATGCCCGGCCCTCGCCCGGAGTGGAGCATGAAAGGACATGATGTTGTCGCGCCTTCATTTCCTGGGTGCGCTGGGCCGACCGGCCGAGGACCGGCGGGTCGAATGCCGTGCGGGTTCCGGAAACCGTAGCCAGGCTCGGAAGGCGGACTCAGGACGCCAGGGGCCGTACAGGGGACTTCGGCGGCCAGACGCTACGACCGGTGATGCCCGCTGTCTACGGTGGTCGCCGAGGAGAAGGTGAGTGCGATGTCCCTTGCCCCCGGCCCGGCGGATCCGCCTGGGACCAACCGCAGCACGTCGGCGACGATCCAGCCGAACATCCTGCGCTACTTGGTCGTGGTCGCCGAAGAGCGCGGCGTCGATCTGCGCCCCCTGCTGAAACAGATGGGACTGGACGAGACGGTCATGCGCTCCGCCGCGCTGCGGGTGTCGTACCGGCAGGGCAGCGCGGTGATCCGCCGTGCGCTGGAACTCACCGGCGACGAACGCCTGGGGCTGAAGGTCGGGGCGGCGCAGCATCTGACCGCGTGGGGCCTGCTCGGCTTCGCCCTGATGGCCGACGACACGCTGCGGCACGCCATCGAGACGGGGGTGAAGTACCAGAACCTGTCCGGGGCGATGGTGGTGTGGTCGGCCGGGGTGGCTGAGGAGGACGACGCCTTCGTGCTGCGCGCCGATCTACCCGACCCCGCCATGGACCCGGCCGTGGCTTCCTTCCTGATCGAGGAGGCGTTCGCCTCCGTGCTCACCCTGTCCCGGTTGGCCGTCGGCCCGGCCTTCACGCCGAGAACAGTGGAGTTCTCGTTTCCCGCACCGCGCCAACTCGACCTGTACGGCGCCCTGTTCGGCTGTACGGTCCGCTTCGGCGCCGCCGCCAACCGCATGGTCGTCGACCCCGCGTGGGCCGGTACCCGGATGCCCGGCCGGGATCCGGTGAGCTACGCGTCGACGCTGGAGACGCTCGACGCGCAGATGGCTTCCCGCCGTGACCAGCAGGACCTGCTGGAGGTACTGGAGATCTCCGTCGCGCAGGGCCTCCCGGCGGTGCCCTCGTTCGGTGAGCAGGCGCGGCGGCATGCGACGAGCGAGCGGACGCTGCGCCGTCGGCTGGCGGACTGCGGCACGACGTACGAGGCACTTGTCGAGGGAGTACGCCGGGAGCGCGTCGAACAGCTGTTGCTCCGCCCGGAACTGACACTGCGCGACATCGCCCGCCGAGCGGGATTCTCCGACGAACGGGCGCTGCGCCGCGCGGTACGCCGCTGGCACGGCACCTCCCCGGTCCATCTGCGGGAGCGGATGCGTTCGGATCGCCTTTGAAGGCGAGGTCCAGGTCGACGCCGAGGTCGAGGTCAGCGGGTGCGGATCCAGATCGTCTTCTCCCGGGTCCACTGGTCGAAGGCGTCGGTCGATTTCTCCACTCCGCCGAAGCCCGACTGCTTCCAGCCGCCGAAGGGGGTGGTGATGTCGCCCTCGCTGTAGGCGTTGACGGAGACCACACCGGCCTCGATGCCGCGGGCCAGCCGTAGCGCGGTGTCGAGGTCGCGGGTCCAGAGCGAGGCGGCGAGCCCGTACTCGGTGGCGTTGGCCCTGCGTACCGCCTCGTCCTCGGAGGTGAAGGTCTGGACGGTGACGACCGGACCGAACAACTCCTTGGTGAGGACGTCGCTGCCTTCGGGGGCACGAGTGATCACGGTGGGCGGGTAGTAGGCGCCGCGGGGAGGCAGCCCGTGGGGCAGTCCCCCGGTATGGATCTGGGCTCCGCCGGCCCGGGCGGCCTCCACGGCTCCCGCCACCCGGTCGAAGGCTGCGTGGTCGATGAGCGGCCCCACCCGCGTGCGCGGGTCGGCCGGGTCACCGATGACGAGCTCTCCAGCCGCGGCCGTGAAACGCTCCAGGACCTCCTCGGCGATACTGCGGTGAACCAGGACCCGGGATCCGGCCGTGCAGTTCTGCCCCATGGTCAGGAACGCGGCCTCGATCATGTGGTCGATGAGCTCGTCGCCGTAGGAGAGCGCGTCGGCCATCAGCACCTGGGGGCTCTTGCCGCCCATCTCCAGCGAGACGCGCTTGAAGTTGCTCTCGGCGGCGCCCTTGAGGATGCGGCGGCCGGCTGCGCTGGACCCGGTGAAGGAGAGCGCCCCCACAAGGGGGTTGAGAGCCAGGGCCACCCCGGCTTCCTGCCCGTACCCGGGCAGCACCGTGAGCACCCCGTCGGGCAGTCCGGCCTCCGCGGCAAGTGCGGCCAGGTGCAGGGCCGAGCGCGGGGTCGCCTCGGCGGGCTTGACCAGCAGACAGTTGCCGGCCGCCAGCGCCGGTCCGACCTTCCACGCGGTCATGGCCAGCGGATAGTTCCACGGCAGGATCGCCGCGACGACCCCGACCGGTTCGCGGCTCATGAGACCGAGACCGTCGGGCCCGCTCGGCGCGACGCGGCCGAATATCTTGTCGGCCGCCTCGGCGAACCAGCGGATCGACTCGATCGCACCCGGTACGTCGCCCGTACGGCACTCCGTGATCGGCTTGCCGGCGTCCTCGCTGTCCAGCCGGGCGAGGATCTCGGCGTCGCGTTCCATGAGGTCGGCCAGCCGCAGCAGTACCGCGCCACGCTCCCGGGCCGGCAGCCGCGACCACACCCCGGCGCAGTGGACCTGCCGGGCCCGCTCGGCGGCCTTGGCGACATCGTCGGCGCTCGCGGCGGGCAGGGTGGTGATCTGCTCCCCCGTGGCGGGGTTGACGACCCGCAGCATCTCGTTGGTGGTCACGCCTCCTCCACCAGCTCCCAGCGCCCGTCGGTCCGGCGGGCCAGTCCGCGGCGGCGGAGTTCCTCCAGATAGCGGGCCATGCCGCGGTCACCGCGCTTGCGGAACAGCGGGAAGACCCGGGGCAGCAGGTTCGGCATGAGCATCGCGAACCGCACCAGACGGGACTCACCAGGCCGGGGATAGGCCTCCAGTCGAGGCTTGTCCAGCAGGCTCACCACGGCCGCGACGACGTCGGCGGGCTGCTGGGGCCGGTCCTGGAACTGCAGGGAGTTCCCGCCGTCCACGGCCTCCTGGCGCAGCATCCGGGTGTCGGTCGCCGACGGCAGCACCGAACCGGCCAGAATGCCCTTGCTCCTGAGGTCGAGCCCGATGGCCAGCATCGCGCCACGCAGCCCGAACTTGGCAGCGGTGTAGATCGGTGTCTCGCCCAGCGGGAAGATTCCGCCGAGGGAGACCGTGGTGACCACCCGGGCGTCCGGAGAGGAGTTCAGCAGGGGAATCGCGATCCGGGTCGCGATCAGCGGGGAGGTCAGGTTGAGGGTGATCTCCCGCTCGATGCTCTCTACGCTGCGGACGTCGAAGCGTTCCGCGCTGGTCATGCCCACGTTGTTGACGAGTACGTCGAGGCGACGGTGGTCATCGGCCACCACCTCGAACAGCCGCTCCACCTGGGCGCGGTCCATCAGATCGCATCCGATACCCGTATGCCCGGCGCCCGGAAGGTCCGCGGCCACCTTCATGGCGCGGACGCCGTCGATGTCGACGACGACGCAGCGGGCGCCGCCGGAGGCGAAGCGGTGGCACAGCGCGCTGCCGATGCCGCCCGCGCCGCCGGTCACCAGCATGACCTTGTCGGTGAAGTCGAACCCCCTCATGCCGCCGCCTCCGCGCGCCGCAGGGGCCGTACGGACGGCGGCCGGCCCTCGGTGCGCCAGCCCATCTCCCCCGCGACCTTGGCGAGGTACTTCACGAAGGCCGTGCCGTCGACGTAGCCGGTGTGACGGGGCGAGTCGACGAACTCCAGCCCGCCGTTCAGATCCGGCCGGTCGGAGCGGATCAGGCGGGCGAACCGCTCCGCGTTCGGCAGCCGGTGCCGAGCGTCATGGACGTACCCGGCGATCAGCTGCGCCTGGGCGTCGAAGAGCCGGTACGCACCGGAGTTGGTCTCGACGAAGCCGACGCCGAACAGGCCCTCGTGCTCGCGCGAGAACGACGACAGGTACAGGTCCGGGTGCTGCTCGTCGCCGAAGTACCGCTGGGCGACCGGCACTTTGTGGACATAGCCGGTGGCCAGCAGGACGAGATCGAAGTCGTCGCTCGTGCCGTCGGTGAAGTGGACGGTCCTGCCCTCGGTGCGTGCGATCGCGGGCTTGACGGTGATGTCACCGTGCTGGAGGTGGTGGATCAGCATCGAGTTGACGGCCGGGTGCGACTCGAACAGTTTGTGGTCCGGCTTCGGCAGCCCCAGCCGCGTCGGGTCGCCGTTGATGATCCGCAGGAGGGCTCCGAAGAGCCGCTGCGCCAGCCACATCGGCAGGTGGGGTCCGCTGTCGGCGATGGTGTCCACCGGCCGACCGAACAGGTGCTTGGGGATGAACCAGTACCCGCGCCGCATACTGATCACCGCGTGGTCCGCGCTCCGGGCCGCGTCGCAGGCGATGTCGCAGCCGGAGTTCCCCGCCCCCACGACCAGGACCCGCTTGCCCCGCAACTCCTCCGCGCTGCGGTAGCCGACGGTGTGCCGGACCTCCCCACTGAACTCACCGGGCAGCTCGGGGATGTTGGGGTGCCACTGCGAGCCCGTACACACGACGACCTGCCCGTGCGTGCTTTCCCGCCCGTCGGCCCGGGTGACCGTCCAGGTGCCGTCCGCGTTCTTCTCGACGTTCTCGACCTCGACACCGAACTCGATGCGGTCCGTCAGTCCGTAGGCGTCGGCGAAGGACTCCAGGTACGACAGGATCTGCCGGTGGGGCGGGTAGTCCGCGAAGTGGCCGGGCATCGGGAAACCGCCGAACCCCGACAGCGTCCTGCTGGAGATGAAATGGGCCGACTCGTACATCGGGCTGCCGGGATTGTCGATGTCCCAGATACCGCCGGGCCGGGTGTGCCGCTCCAGATGCGTGTACGGCAGATTCCGCTCCGCCAGGGCCCTGGCGACCGCCAGCCCGGCAGGTCCCGCCCCGATCACGCACGTATCAAACTGGTTTTCCTTCACGGGCCTGCCTCCTCGTTCGTCCCGCTTCACGGGGGTTGGAGGAAACGTATGCACCCGGCGTTCGGCGGGAACTGACCTGCGCGGCCATGGACCGGACCTCAGCGGCCGCCACCGAGCCGGCACGGGAAGGGCTGTACCGCGCCGTCATGGAGCAGCTCGCCCACGGTCTGATCACGCGGGTCGGGCAGGGCGCACCGGCGGACGACGGATTCGAGGAAACGGCCGACACGCCGGCCGCCGCCGCGCTGCGGCGAACGGTCCGTGAGCAGCCCGCGGAAACGATCACGCGGTTCTTCCCCGCCGACTTCGACGGGCTCGGCACGCAGCGCCTCTCCCACCTCGACGAGGAGGCCGAGCACACCTGTCTCCAGGCCTTCGTGTCCGCCGTGATGGCCACGGCAGGCGGTTGACTGGAGCTGGGGGGCTGTGCCCGCGAGGAAAGCACCTCGCACGCCGCCTGGCCTGTGCCATGCGGGCGAAGGGCCACCCGAAGGATCTCCTAGACGGCGGGGGCCCGTGTGGGAGCCGGGACCGGGACTGTGGGGCGCGCCGGGCGGGTGACGAAGAGCCAGACGCACAGGCCGAGGGCCGCGAGGAATCCGCAGAGCAGGACGGTGACGACGGCACCGACGGGTACAGAGCAGCCCGTACCGGCGAGCCCCATCGTCGTCACGACGCTCAGCAGGCACACGGTCACGATCGACAGTCCGCTCACCGCGATCGTTCGGGTGGCCCCGCCACCGGTCACTCTGATCCCGTCCAGACCGGGACGACCGTATGCCGCGTAGCCGAGGACGGACACGGCGAGCACCAAGGACAGCAGCAGAACGATGAGGACACCCAGCCAGCCGGGGGCCCGTCCTCCGTGGTACGCCTTGCCGTAGGCGTACGCGCCGTCACACAGGAGCGCGAAGATCGGTAGGGGCACGCACTGTCCGAGCAGGCGCCGTGCGTAGTGGACGGGATCGTAGGGCAGCACGCCCTCGATGAGCAGGACGGCAGCGAAGATGAGCAGCCCTCCGGCGACGGAGAAACCGACGCCGGCCACGACATGCTCGAACAGCGCCCGGCCGGGGTTGTCTCCGTCGGCCGCGACGATGCAGTAGGTGAGCGAGCTGAGGAGCAGCCCGAGCAGGGCCGCGAGCAGCGCGGGAAGGGCTTGGCCCAGCGCTTCTTCCCGGCGGCCCGTCGGTGCGGCCTCGCCGAGAAAATGAGAGATGACGATGAACACGGCCGTGAGCGCGAATCCGGCCAGCACTCCGGAGAGTTGCGAGTAGAGCTCGGCGATCGACTGCACATCGAGGGGCGGGGGCTTGCACGACATCGGCGGCTCCGGGGACGGACGACGAGACGCAGCATGCTGCCGGCCGACCCCCTCACCGAGACGTTCGCGGATTTCCGGCCCGGGCGGGTGGGAGGTGCGGTAGTGCGGTGGCCGGTGCCATGACGTCGACAGGTCCGCCTTGTGGGGCTGGGCGCTTCCGTCGGCAAGTCATGCCTGGTGGTAGTCGTCGTACGACACTTCGTTCGGCCCCTGCTCCTGCTCCTGCTCCTGCTCCTGCTCCTGCTCCTGCTCGCGCTCGTACATGGCGTTGAGCACCCACACCGCGTCGGGCATCGCTGGAGGCATGAATTCGGTCAGGCCGTCGCCGCATAGCTCCAGCAGCCAGTCGGTGGCTCCGGACGGCGCGAGCGGCCACAGGCTGGACATCGGTTTCGGTTCCTCGGACATCCCGCTCATGGTCCCGTATGCAAATCCGCCCCTCTCGCGAGGCGACCGGCCGACCAGCGCCTGTCCGGCGGATCATGTGACCGTCGTGAGGAAGACGGTGTACGAACGGCACAGACGTTGGTCGGCGGACGGCACCTGGGACGGGATCTTCGCGGCCGTCCTGGCCGACGCCGACGCTGAAGGCCGGATCGACTGGTCGATGGTGAGCGTCGATTCGACCTCCTGCCCGGGCCCATCAGCACGCCGCCGGGGCTCGTAGGAAGCCGCCACGGGTGCCGGGACAAGGTGCGCGCCCCACCCTCACCGTCCCGACCAGGGACTCGGACGCTCCCGGGGCGGTCTGACCTGCAAGATCCACCTCGCCGGTGAGGGTGGACGCCGGCCCCTGGCCCTGCTGATCACTCCGGGGCAGTGGGGCGACGCTCCGCAGCTCATCCCGGTCAGGGAACGCATCCGTGTCGGCCGCCTCTGTGGCGGTCACCCGCGCACGCGGCTACATCTTCCACGGCACCGTCACTGTCGCTTCGATCCGGCTCCGGCTCCGGCTCCGGCTCCGGCTCCGGCTCCGGCTCCGGCTCCGGCTCCGGCTCCGGCTCCGGCTCCGGCTCCGGCTCCGGCTCCGGCCATGATCTTCTAGTCGCCGGTCGTGCCGTCGAGCATCTCGCGCAGGATGTCCAGGTGGCCGTTGTGGCGGGCCGTCTCCTCGGTGAGGTGGAGGAGGATCCAGCGCAGGTCGACGTGGAGGCCGTTGCGCACGGCTCGCTGGGCCTGCTTGTCCAGGCCGTTCCCAGCGACCAGTTCGCGGTAGTGGGCGCTCTGTCCGACGTATTCGTCGAGCAGCTGCGTCAGCGGGAAGTCGACGGCGATACGCATCTCGCGGTCGGGGTCCTCCTCGGTCCAGGGGCCCCGGTCCTCCTCACCGAGGAAGACCACTTGGAACCAGTAGTACTCGACCCAGCGGAGGTGGTTGATCACTCCGCTCATAGTCATCAGCGGTGAGCCTGGCAGGAGCGCCTTGCGCGCGTTCTCCGCAGAGACGCCATCGCACTTGGCGCGGGCGGTGTCACGTGCGTAGTCGAGGAACGTGGTGAGCTGGGTGCGCTCGTCCCACGCGGGCGGCGTGTCGTCGATTCTGGTCATCGCGCGAAGCGTCCCCGATCACCGTGACCAATGTCGAGGCATTTATCGACGGACCCGACCTGCTCCACCCAGTTCCTTGTCCGACGGGTCGCTACAGCGATTCAGCGCGGGTGGGCCACTCGGCATGATCCGCCGGACAGGCCCCGGCGGTTCTGTGGCGCGACATCCGCTGTCGGGGCAGGTGACGCATGGAGTGGCGCTTACCCATTCCTATGCGGATGCGAACACGGCAACGGTGCGCGCGATCCCGTGCGGGATCTGCCCGGACCATGGCCATACCTCATCGCCGCCGCTGACGAGTCGTGGTGCCACTTCCCGGAGTGCGGTCGCCGCTGGTCGTACGACCGGCTCGCTCAGCCGTGCGCGGAGCTGGCGGCGCACCGGATCACCGATCGTGACGGCGGGTCCGTCGTCTCCTGATCCGTTCGCGCGTCGGAGGCTGCGCAGATGCTGGACGGCGCTGCTGTCGAGCTGCTCATCCTGAGCAAGAGTCAAGGGCCACTCGACTGTGTGACGCCCTGCGCGATCTGGCCGGCGGCGTCGAAGATGGCCTCACCGAACGCGGTGGGGGCGATCAGTACGCCGAAGACGAGAACGATGACGACGGTCAGCTTCTCGTCGAGGCGGCTTCGGGCCTGTGTACGCCGTCTCAGGCGCAGCACGATGATGACCGCCAGCAGCACCGCCACATTGATCGTCAGAATCACCCGGCCGACCCTCCCCGTCAGACACACATGTCCCAGCCCACATGTAGCCCGAATCACTCCATGCTGTGGGCCGGTTACTGGTCGGTGGCGGCAAAACGCTTCTGCACGACCGGATTGCGGGTCTTGACCAGCGCGTACAGCAACCCTCGCGGATGCGGGGACGTGTGTGGGTGAACGTCAACTGGTCGGCGCAGTACGTCGCGTGACTGAGGTCGACGTCCTTGTCGCCCCGGCCCTGGAAGATCTCCAGGTACGTTCGGCCGCCAGTCGCCCGTGTGGTCCATCGGGCGCAGCCTGTCCTTCAGGACACCGTCGGGCTTGCGGATCTTGTTCAGGAAGTCCTCGGTGAACAAGTCCTTCGAGGCTGCCGGGAGTTCGCTGACGATCTGCCCGGAGGTGTGATGGCCGTCGAAGAGGTTGTAGGGGCCGCCGACCGGGGCGAGCGCCCCCAGCGGGAAGTAGCGGTCGGCGCCCTCCTGCTGAGGCCGCGACGGCGGCCCGAGGGTCACCGTAGGGGTGGAACCCTTGGCCCGATCCGAGGCCCACGTAGTCGGGCGCCGAAACGGCCCGCCCGGTCGAGGCGAACAGTAGGGCGACGAGCCGGTCGTTCGACTTCGGGTTCTCCGAGGCGACGTCCTGGCGGTAGACGGTGGTGTCGTGCAGCCAGGAGACAGTGGACAGGTGGCGCGCCCCATTCTTGGGCAGGACGACGAGCTGGCTCGCGGTCGTGGGGGCGCCCGCGCTGTCCGTGGTGCGGTAGGTGACCCGACGGGCGGTCACCCCGTATCGGATGCCCGCCTCGACACCGACCCCGAGGTGCACACCATGCTCGCCGAAAAGCTGTTCCCGCAGTGGGCAGATGTCACCGCCTCGGTTTCTGGTCACGGCCGAGGGGAGAGCTGTTCGCGCACCCAATCAGGATCGGGGTTGGTGTGTGGTTGGCCCGCCACGACGACGGTCGGCACGGTCTCGTTGCCGTCGTTGGCCGCCCTCACCACTGCGGCTCCTGCCGGGTCGCGCCAGATGTTGACCCAGTACAGCTGGCGGGCGCTGCGGCCCAGCCGGATGCGCAGTCGCATGCAGTACATGCAGCCCGGCCGCCAGAAGACGACCGGCCGACCGTCGGCCACACTGCGGCGCTGTGCCTCCCGCACACCGATCGACTTCGGAAAGATCAGGGGCGAGTTGACGCCGGCGAGCGCGAGGAACACCAGCAGGAGGGCTGCGGCTGTGCCGGGGTGCCCCTTGGAGATCTGCCCCATCGCGAGGGCTGAGCCGCAGAGCACAAGCACCATCGGCAGGATCCAAGCGCGCGTCATGGTGACGCAGACTATCGATGAGGCGAGATGCTCCTCGGACCAGGCCGCACGCTTGAGTCTTCGCCGGATGCTGAGGCGGCCTTCGTCTGACTCATGCGCTCCGACCAAGGACATACGTGACCACGGAGCAGGCCGGGTCGTGAAGGTGAGTTCGCTGCCATCCAATGCGCCCCGGGGGCGGCAGGTACCGGCCGGCCTGCCCGTGCCGCAGGCCGCCGACGGCCGCCCGGGCCGCGTGGTCGAGCCGGGTCGTCGTCGACCCGATCGAGGTGGTGGCCGCCGGCACCCCGGCATCGACGGCACCCCGGCGTCGGCGGCGGCATGTCGGTGCCGAGGTCTAGGGTCGTGGCATGATCCGGATGGACCTCACCAGTATCGATGAGCAGTGGCGCCAGAGTGTGCTGTGGCTGGTCTCGCGTGGCTGCCGGGGCGATGTGGTGTGGCAGGCCGGTGGGCCGGTCGGGCAGGGGTGCCTGTGTCACTCGGTCGGTGTACGGGCCTCAGAGGCGAGGGGGTCCGGCAAGGTTGCCCCGGCGGGGGCCGCTCGGAGCATCGGTGTCGGACCATTCTCCGCAGGCTTCGCCGGGCCCCCCGTGCATCCGCCGGGTGGCCTGTGGCGCCACCGGGAACTGGTCGGGCGCGGGGCAGGTGCTCGATGAGTCTCTTCGCCCCCGGGTTCCTTCGGTACCTCCAGCTCGACCCGCACGCCGACATGCGGGGGTACCCCTTCGACCTGCCCGTGGTCACCCACCTCGCGCGGCTCGGCAAGCTCGATCTCGACCCCGGGGTGACGTTCCTGGTCGGTGACAATGGTTCGGGGAAATCCACCCTTGTCGAAGCGCTGGCCACGGCCGCCGGGTTCAACGCCGAGGGCGGTTCGAAGTCGTTCCGTTTCGCCACCCGGTCCAGTGAGTCGAGCCTGGGCGATCATCTGGTCCTGTGCTGGAATCGGCGGCCGCGCGCAGGGTTCTTCCTGCGCGCCGAGAGCTTCTACAACGTGGCGACTGAGATCGACCGTCTGGACCTGGCGCCCGTGTACGGCGGTCGGTCCCTGCACGAGCGGTCCCACGGCCAGTCGTTCCTCGATCTGGTGAACCACCGCTTCGGCCCGGACGGTTTCTATGTACTGGACGAGCCGGAGGCGGCGCTGTCTGTGCAGGGCTGTCTGGCGCTGATGGTTCGGATGCGGGAACTTGTCGACCAGGGCTGCCAGTTCGTGATGGCCACGCACTCGCCGATTCTGCTCGCCATGCCGGGCGCCCGGATCCTCCAGATCGGGACCGACGGCACGATCGAACAGGTCGACTACGATCAGGCCGAGCCCGTAACCCTGACCCGCGCGTTCGTGAACCGGCCCGACAGGTTCCTGCGGAACATGTTCGGCGACGGCATCGCCACCCATGATCCGCTCGACGGAGACGCTCGAACGTGACGGGCGGGTGGGTCGGGCGTGCGTGAGTGCAGGCGGGCAGGCAGGCAGGCACTCGGAAACGAGAAGACACTGGTTCCGGAAGGGACACTGGTTCCGGAAGGGACACTGGTTCCCGGGGCACAGGGGTGGGCTCGGGCGTCAGTCTTGAACGAGTCCGGCCCGCGTCCGCGGAGGCCGTGCGTTCCAGGCCCAACTGTGTGGGAGGAGTGGCGGGATGCCGCCGAGCCGCCGGTGACGGCGACGGGGCGGCCGTCCACCACCGCCGTCGCGACCGCCTCCACCGAGCCGGTGTGACCGATGAGTACGTGCCGAACGTGGTGGTCGATCATGCTGCCCGTGGCCCACTCCACCCCCACCGGGCGTCGCTTTCACCGCTCACCGGTACGGCGATGACCGCGCCGCCAGCGCTCGGTCCCCGTACCGGGCCGCGTCCAGAGCCAGCAGCTGCCGCCGCATCCACACCTCGGCGTCACGGTGCAGATGCGCCGACGCCCGATACACCGCCCCCGCCAACCGCGCCGCAGCCCCCGAAGCCGTATCCACCAGCCCCAGCACCTCACCCGGATCGGCATTCACCAGGAACGCCGGATCCACCAACCGCCCATCCGTGCCCACGACCCCGGCGCCCGCGACCACAGCCCCTGCGCCCTCGACGCTCAGTGCATCAGACGTACCCGCATCCAAACAGCACCGATCGACAACCCGCCCCCCACCACGCGATTTACGTAGCCGACTCAGCGACATCACCTACAAGGCACCCAGCAGCCCCAGTGGCGGGGCGCCGCCGCTCAAGCCGTTGTGAACCAGCGACGCAGGGCTCCTCGACCAGCCGAGTCCGCACGGGACGCCGGGACGCCGGGACGCCGGGGCGCCGGGGCGCCGTGTCACCGTGTCGCCGGGGCGCCGTGTCGCCGAAGCTCCACCCCCGGTGCGGGGTGTGGAGCCCAGCCGGTGCGGGGCGCGGAGCCCAGCTCACTCAGTGGAAGGGGCCGTCGGTCGCGAAGGCGTGGGCCGCGAAGCGCTTGCCCATCCGACGGTAGGCGGCGGCGGTGGGGTGAAGGCCGTCGGCCAGGTCATCTGCCTCGTCCGGGCCGAGCAGCTCGCGTCCGTCGAGATGGTGGAGGTGGGGATCGGACGCCTGCCGTGCCGCGGCGATCCGGGCCAGCTCGGCGCGGACCACCGCCAGCGACAAGGCCCCGCCTGCCACATCGGCCGCGTCGCCCAGGGCGGTGAGCCTCCCGTCCGGGCCGGTCGTGGTCGGGCCGGGGGCGTCCTCCAGGGCCGGACAGCTCACCGGAGAGATCAGCAGCAGCGGGGTGTCCGGGTGTCCGTCCCGGATCGTGTCCAGGAATCCGTGGACCGCCGGGCCGAACGTCCGCAGCCGGAAGGCGGACAGGCTCACGATGTTGATGCCCACCTTGAGGCTGATCAGGTCGGCGGGCGTATCGCGGATCGTACGGGCGACATAGGGATCCAGCAGTGCGTTGCCCGCCTGGCTGAGGTTGATCACCTCCACCCCGCCGAGCGCGGCCGCCACCACCGGCCAGGTCCCGGTCGGGCCGTCGGCCTCGATGCAGTGGCTGATGGAACTGCCGTGGTGCACCCAGCGGCGCCGCCCGTCCGGCAGCGGTGCCAGTACGTCGCCGTCAGCGCGCAGTGCCACCAGTTCCGTCGGGGTCTGCTGGGGCAGCCACAACTCGACGCGCTTCATACCGGCAGGCAGCCCGGTGAACCGTACGGTCCCCGGCTCGCCCGGGACGAGTCGCTGTACGGCCGGCCCCGGGGCCCGCCATCCGCAGCACGTTGCCCACCGGCGCCTGCTGACGCCCGGCCAAGACGCCGTCGACGAGCAACTCCAGCATCCCGGTCGGGCGAGGGTGGGGGTCGGGTCGAGCCGGCCGGTGGAGGTGAGTACGTCGAACTCCAATTCCCGCGCGTCGGTGCGGAACACCAGCCGCACCCCCGAAGGCATCACGGTCACCCCGTAGACCGACGGGTCCTGGTACTGCGCCTTGGTCCACGCCGGCAACCTGCGCGGCATCACCCCTGCCCGCGTGGTCTCCAGATCCAGCGCGCCCCGAAACTCCACCGGCCCACCCACCAGCGGTACCGCCCGCAGCGCCACCGTCATCGCTCCTGCCCCAGGTCAACGCACTCGTGGACATGGGGCTCGTCGAAGCCGAACCCACGGGCGGCGGGACCGGGCAGATCGACGATGCGCACGCCGCCGGCGGGTGTCACACCCTCACCGGCGAGGGTCGGACCGCGAGCGATCAGCTCCCTCGCGTACCGGTCCATGCAGGACCAGTGCTCCCCCAGCAACTCCGCCGGCAACTCCTCGCGTAATGCGAGGGAGCCGGGCCGATCACGGTGATAGCGGAAGAACTCCATGACCACAGACCCTTCCCCACCAAGGGCACCAACTCAACAGGCTTTCGGCAACGATGACCGAGCTGGGCACCGGAGGATCTGCAACAGGTCAACCCCACGTTTCCCCTGCGTTTGACGTGTTCTGGGCCCGGAGGGAGGCTTGATATGTACAGCGCGAACGAAGGGCGCACGGAACGCCCAGCGGCAAGGAACCCCTGCGTCTTGCGCGGCCTTGCACCTCCCTCCGCGATCGTCCTAGCCCAAGGGTGTGGTCGCGATGCGATACCTCCGACCTCTTCCGCGCGGCCCTACCGCAGCCCGCGCGGAGCCCTGCCCGGTACCGCTGGCGCCTGAAGCCCTGGCTCAGCTCTATGCCCGCTACCTCGATCTGACGACCTCGGGCCGACTGCCGGACAGCACCGCCTTCGAGGACTTCTACTACAACTGGCACTCCGCCCGGCGCGGCACCAAGCGCATCGGACTCGACGACGGAGCGGTCCGTGTCGGCACCCGTGCGCCACGCCAACTCATCACGCGGCCCGCCGCGCGTCTGAGAGGCGCGATCCATACGCTCGTGCTCCAGGTCGACTTCCCCGATCTGCCGCACAACCCGAACCGCCGCCCCGGCCATTTCCGCGAGTTGCTGTTCAGCACGGCGTCCCTGCCCACTGGCAGCATGCGCGACTTCTATCGCAAGGTCAGCGGCTTCGGCCCGTTCAGCGACACCGGCATCGACGTTCAGGGCGAGGTCCGGAGCTGGTTCCGGATGTCACAGCCGTTGTCGTTCTACGCCGACGGCAACTCCGGCCTTACAGAGGACGGCTTCCCACGCAACGCCCAGGGGCTGGCCCGGGACGCGGTACGACTCGCTCTGGCGGAGGGCGTCGACTTCACACCCTTCGACGCGCTGGGCGAACACACAGTCACGGCCCTGTTCATCGTGCACGCCGGTCGAGGTGCCGAGAAGACACTCGTGTTCATTCAGAACGCGGACACCATGACGGAGACGCAGTACATCCTCGTCGAATACCGGCGCCGCCGTGGGCAGGACGCGTTCCTCCCCGACTCCGGCATCGCGGTCTATGTCGTCGACGAAGCCATCGAGGACGTCAACGAAGAGAACACCCTCGCCATCGAACTGCTGCAGGCCGACGGCAAACGCGACCTCGGGGCGATCTTCGGCCGGGGCAACCCGGGAGACGCGAACGACCTGTATCCCTCCCGGGGCAACTCGGTACTCGGCGAGACGACGAACCCTCCGCTCAACCTGCCGGACGGACGGTGGTCCGGAGTCACCATCGAGGTCGAGGGGAGGCCGGGCGACGACGCGATGGCGATCGACGTACGGATGGAGTGACGTACCGGGCCCCAGCGCATCCAGCGCCCTGCGAGACCGGTGAGTGGCGTTCGAGGTGGGCCCGGGCCCCCTGGTCGCCGCCTCCGCAGATTCGCCGACTTACCGACTTACCGACTCGCCAACTCACCGACTCGTCGTCGAGTTGCTTGGACAGTTCCTCGTACTGCTCCTCAACCACCCGGAGCCGCGCCAAGAGTTCGGCTGGAAGCAGGAAAACGATGTGTGCAAGGAGAGGCCATGAGTATCCGCATAGCCACTTTCAACTGCGAGAATCTCTTCCGAAGGCCCATCGTCTTCGGTAGCGGGAACGACCCGATACGCGACGAAGTACTCAAGGACTTCAGGGAGCTTGTCGAAATCCTCGATCGCGACACATACACGGATGACGACAAGACAAAGATCATCCAATTCCTCAAGAAGCACAGCGCCGATGTCGCCCAGGAGATCTCCACCCAGACGATCCTGGTGAACGAACCACGCGGACGGGCCAGGCTGCTCAAGGGCGACGGCCAGAACATCGAGGTCAGGCCCGAGGTCACGGGACGGTCCGCCTGGGTCGGCTGGGTCGAACTGGTCAAGGGCGACCTGAGCTGGGACGCCGTCAAGAACACCGCCAGGGTGATCGCCGAGGTGAACGCCGACATCCTGCTGACGGTCGAAGTCGAGGACCGGCTCACCCTGCACCGCTTCAACAAGCAGGTGCTGGCGGGTCAGTTCGACGCGGAACCGTATCCGTTCAATCTGCTGATCGACGGCAACGACATTCGCGGCATCGACGTGGGGCTGTTCAGCCGGCATCCGATCACCTCCGTGCGCTCGCACATCTTCGACAAGAAGAACTCCCGGGAGATCTTCAGCCGGGACTGCCCGGAATTCGAGATCGACATCGCTGGCGAACCACTCTGGCTCCTCGGGAACCACTTCAAGAGCAAGCGCGGCGGCGGAGGCGACAAGCGCAAGCTCCAGGGTGAGCGCGTCGCCCAGCTCTACCAGGCCGCGCTCGAACGCTCGGCCCATGTCGTAGTGGCCGGGGACCTCAACGACACCCCCGGCAGCCCACCGCTCGCGTTCCTCGAGGCCACCGGCCTGGAGGACGCGATGACCCACGACAGTTACGAGGGACCGCCCGGCACCCACGGGAAGTGCACCCACCTCGACGACAAGATCGACTACCTGATGTTCTCGCCGGCGCTGTTCGCCAAGGTGGACCAGGTCGAGGTCGAGCGGCGTGGGATCTTCGAGTTCGGCACCCCGTTCGACACCGTGACCGGACCCGGCAACCAGGCTTCCGACCACGCTGCCATCGTCGCCGACCTCGACCTGTAAGGGCGGCACTGCGAGACCCGGGCGAATTCGCCGTGCGGCGCCCGGGCGGGCAAGTCGCGACGGGGCAAGCCCGCCCGGGCGCCGCGGCGTGAGGTGGTGGAACACCGCCGACCAGGCGGGGGGATCACAGGGCAGACAAGTCACTCGGATGAAGCGGGAGAGGACTGGACGCCTCCGTGTGCTCTACACCACAAGCGCGGGTTGTCACAGCGGACGGCTCGCCGGTGTCTTCAGGGCGCACTCCCAGCACAGCGGGAACGGGCTCTGCCGCGCGATCAGCGGGAGGTGTTCGGCCCGGACGCCTCGACCCCGACCGACTGGCGACTGGCGACCGGCAGCGACTCTCTTGAGAGGTATTGACCAACATGACTGATGTGACCGGCATGAACAACGTGGCTGACATGGCTGGTGCGACTGAGGCGACTGAGGCGACTGGCACGACCTATGCAACCGACGTCACACCGAGTGATCCCGATGCCGGTGCCGTCTTCAACCTGCTGGGTGGCCTCGTCGCCGCCCAGGTCCTGGGAGCGTTGGCGGAGCTGCACATACCCGATCACCTCGCTGACGGCGCCCTGACGGCCGAAGAGGTGGCCCAGCGTGCCGGCAGCCATCCGCAGACCACGTACCGTCTGATGCGCGCGGCTTCGTCGTTGGGCCTGCTGGACCACGAGGGGCAGCGCCGCTTCCGCCTCACCGGGCTGGGCCGACTGCTGCGTTCGGATGTGCCCGGTTCCCTGCGCTCCATGGCTCTGGTCCAGACGAGCCCCGGTCACTGGCAGTCCTGGGCCCACTTCACCGAGGCTGTGCGACAAGGAAGCACCCAGACCCAGAAGGCGCTGGGAATGGACTTGTTCGAGTATTTCGCGCGGCCGGAGAACGTTGCGGAGGCAGCGCTTTTCTCTCAGGCGATGGGTGACATGTCCGGCCTGGTGACACAGGGTGCCGTGGCCGCGCTCTCCACGGCCGGTGTGTCCACCGTCGTCGACGTCGGCGGTGCGCACGGTGATTTCGTTCTGGCGCTGATGGAAGCCGACTCCGAGCTGAGCGGCCAGGTCCTGGATCTGCCGCACGCCGTCGACGGTGCACGCGCCGAGGCCGAGAAGCGTGGCCTGTCCTACCGCTTCTCTGCGGTGGCGGGCGACTTCTTCCAAGAGGTTCCCTCGGCGGACCTCTACCTGGTGAAGACGATCCTGCACGACTGGGACGATGCCCAATGCGTCACCATTCTGCGTAGTTGCCGGTCTGCCGTGAACGAGGGCGGACGCGCGCTGGTCGTCGAGTTGGTCGTCGGCGAGCTCGGCCGCCCCGACTTCGCCGCCGTGTCCGACATGGCCATGCTCGCCATGACGAACGGCAGGGAACGCGACCTGACTGAGTTCGACGCCGTTTTCACAGCCGCGGGATGGCGCCGCTCGAAGACGTACCCCGTCGGTGGCGGTTACTTCGGCATGGAGCTTGTCGCTGTCTGATGGGACCCATGGGCCACGCTCGACATGCTCGGAGCGAAGGCCGATGCCGGCGAGAGCGGGTTCGTCGGCTGAGTGAAGCAGCGCCCATGGTGGTACGAGGGCACGCCTTGCCGGGACACCGAGGCCGGTCCCGGCGAGGAACCCGCGGGCGGGAAGCCGGCGGCGCCGGAACGACCGGCGTCACGACAAGAGCATGCGCGTCCATGCCACGGCCAGGAACGCGCAGGCGAGCGCGAACAGGGTCTGAACGACGGCACTGATCGGCATCCTCAGGCGGGCGTGCACGACAGCACCGGTCGCGGCCAGGACCGGAAGGCCCCAGACGGCGAGCCACATCAGGACGGGGACGTCGCGGGAATGCGCGGTTGCGGAGGCATACGGCGACTGCGCAGTGCCCATGCCCACCATGACGAACAGCATCACGGCGACCACGAGAATGACCGCGTCCGCGACCAGGAACAGCAAGGCGACCGCGATGTCGATGAGCCGGGAGGGGCGTTCGCGGGTCTGGGGAGACGCCGGGGTGTCCTGGTCGTCCTCGGGCGTTGAGGCCATGACCAGACTGGACCACGGAATGACGTGTTCGGCGCTGTACGGGATCGTATAGCGGCCCGACTGTGACCAGCCGTCACCACGATCGACGTGGAGCCGCGCCTCATGTCCGTCCCCTCCCCTCGTATCGATACGAGGCGGTAGGCGTCCCGCCCGTCGATACGAGGCGGTAGGCGTTCCGCCCGCGAGCAGGACGAGTGGCGCGTCGTCGTCACCGGAGGACGTCGTAGGTCAGGTGCGTCGCGGTCGATGTCGAGGTCACGCTCCGCTGCACCAGCGTGCGCGGCGCTCCGCCGGTGAACAGTGGCGTGCCGGCGCCCAGCACGACGGGCGCGAGGTGCAGCGTGAGCGTGTCGACCAGCCCGGCGTCGAGCGCCGAGGCGACCGTGGCGCCGCCGCCCATGAGGATGACGTCGAGGTCCTTGCCGCTGTCCGAGGACGCCGCCTCGGCTCGCTCGCGCGCGGCGGTGACGGCGTCGGGCAGACCGGTGGTGACGAACGTCCAGTCGAGGTTGGTCGTCCGCACCGACTCCGGCGGTGAGCTCGTCACGACGACGAACGCGGGCTTGCCGACCTCGCCGGCACCGTAGCCAGTCGTGTCGTCCCAGCCTTGCGGCCCGTCGACAATGTCGAAGAGGTGGCGGCCGAGGACGACGGCGCCCGAGCGGGCGGTCCCCTCGCGCAGGACCCTGCGGTCGTCGGGGTCGTCGGAGAACGCCCACGTGTGCAGGGCCTCGCCGCCGGTACCCAGCCCGTTGTCCGGACCGGGGTCGGGCCCGGTGACGAAGCCGTCGAGAGAGACCGAGATGTCAGCGATGATTCGAGTCATACAGGGCAGACCCGATCCGCCGCCCGAACTCATCGCTCTCGGAATGGCCAGGTGAAGGGTCTGCGGCCGCGCTTCATCGGTGTGTGAAGCCTCAAGATCTTGTAGTGGCCGCCCCGGTCTCCGGGCCGAGCGGCTCGTCCGGTGGCGGGATGATCCGGGCGGTGAGCACCGGTTCCGGTGTCCGGGGGTCGAACGGGTACATGGGGCGGTGGATGCGGCGGTGGCCGAGGCGGTGGAAGTTCTGGTCGACTCCGCCGGGTGTGAGGGCCATCCTCCAGGCGGCGGCCATGGCGAACAGCTCCGGTTCGAGGTAGCCGATCTTGACGATGACGAGGGCGGCGGCGCGCGGTTCGAGCGCGAAGCCGGTGAAGTCGCGCTCGTGGTGGTACGGGCTTGCGGTGCCCGGTGAGGATCACGTGCACACTGCCGACGCGCAGCACGGCCTCCGCCCGGCATCCCGGTCTCGCCGTGCCTGACGGCATGGACGACCCCGGTCATCGTGAGCGGACCCGCGTGCCGGTCGTCGACCTCCGCGCCCACGGTGACGGTGACGGTCGCACCGACGCCGGCCCGCTCCGCCTCCACCACCGCGTCCGGCCCGGGCAGGGAGGCGTAGATGACGACCGGGCCGTCCGGTTCGCGGAACTCCCCCCGCGCGAGGACCGCTCCAGTGTCCAGGTGACGTCGCCCGCGCCGCCCGCGGTCGGGTTGTCGCCGGTGTCGCTGCGACGGACTCACCCCCTTCCAACGGGACCGCCCCCCATGACTCATGGAAGGAACGTCACTGCCGGGAAGGCTGGGGACGGCCCGTCGAGCAGGTGTCCCTGACGGTGGCGCAGGTGCTCGTCGAAGAACGCGAGCGGGTACGCCTGCTGGATCTTCACCGCCTGGTCAGGATCGAGGGTGCCGATCACGTCCTGGAGCTGTTGTGCGCTCCATCCGAACAGCTTCGCCACCTGTGGGAACAGCGCCTCGTTGTCGCCGTACGAGACGTGGGCGGCGCCCTGGGCCTGGATGTTCAGCCGCCGGCCCCGCAGTTGCGACCAGAACGCGGCGACCGCGGGATCCGTGGCCCGGGTGAACACGGCGGACATCATCATGAACGGCCGGACCAGGTCGCCGGCCAGCGGCGGGTTCATCCGCATCGGGCCGTCGAGGCTCAGCCCGGCCCGGATGCGCTCGTCCGCGAGCATGGCGCAGGCGGTGGCCGTCCCGCCCTTCGACCAGCCGAACGCGCCCATGCGCCGCGGGTCGAGGGAGCCGAGCAGCCCGGCCGGCAGCTCCCGCTGGTCGGCATCCGGATTGCACCCGGCGGCAAGCTGCTCGACGCTGTCGAGAACGAAGCGCACGTCTGCGGCGAAGTCCCCAGGCAGCGTCGGTGCCTCCCGGTCGTAGAGGGGGACGGCGACCCGGCCATCCGGTAACTCGGTGTACGTGTCGTACTGGTGAGCCACCGTCACAGCCGCATATCCGTGGCTGGCGAGCTCTTGGACCATGATGGTGTGGTCGCCCTGGTGGCTGTGCGCACCGTGGGAGAACACGATGACGGGCAGCCGTCGGCCCGAGCGCCGCACCGGGGCGCCCACGTGGCCGGCGGTGAGCGGCGCCAGAGGGACCAGGTCGCTGAACCCCGCGTCGGCGAGGAACGCCTGAAGGGCGCCGTCCGGCATCCAGGGCGCCACCGGGTACCGCTCTACGTCCCGGGCCGGGTACCAGACGGTGGCCATCAGCTCGCGGAAGTGCCCGGGGCCCGCGATGTCGTCCGGGCGCGACCGGTCGACGAGGTGCAGTTGGACCGTGCCCACCGGGTGCGGCCCGGTGGGCACGGGCAGCGTGAGCCGCGTCGGGGCCGTCGGGGCGGGGGCGGGCGTGCCCGGGTCCGCCCACGCGGGGGCTGCGCCGGCGGCCAGCGGCACGCCGGTCCCTGCCGCCAGCGCGGCTCCCAGCATGCGGCGGCGCGTCATGCCCTTCCGGCTGATGAATGGCGTGGCAGCCATGGGCCCCTCTCGTGGTCACGGATCGTCAATCGTGCCGGTACGGCGGGTCCGTGGGCACAGGGGAACGCTGTCATCTGCCCTCCCCCACAGCATCAGCCCACCGATTGATCACTCGCGCGGCATCGGCCCACGGGTTTACACCCTGGGGCCGATACGCTCTGCGGCCGTGCTCCGGGCGCGAGATCAGCGGCCGCCTCACCGCACCACAGCAGATGGAGAACCGCTGGCCGCACCAGCAGCGGATCCCCCGAACTCGCAGGCTCTCGACGGTGGTTGACTCGTCCGCCCTACTGACTACGAGTTTCCACACGTCCATGGGGCGGGCGGCCCCGGCCGGGTGAGCCCCGCCGAGGTGGCGGCGTTCCAGATCGCGGTCGGCAATCGTGCGGCGACGGCGATCGTCCAGCGGGCCCGGGAGAGCCAGATGGAAGCGGACGCCCCCGCGAGGGAAAGCACGCCGCCGGCCGACGAGGCTGCTCTGCAGGCTTCCCGGGACCCCGATGCGGTGATGGTCCGGCTCAGCGCGTCGATCGAGGCTCGCACGCTCCAGAAGAAACGGAAGTTCAACTTCTGGGAGCCGCACAAGAAGTGGCCGGAGGACTGGCTGCTGGAGAAACCCCGGTTGCAGTGGGTCCTGGAACGGCGGCTCGTCCTCGGGATGGCCTTCCAGGAGGACGAACTGAGGGACATCGAGATCCTTTCGGCGAAGCGGCCTGGCTGGCTGAACAGTGTCGGGATCGGCACCCTGGCAGAGGGCCGGCTGATCGCCGAGGGCAAGGGCCGGGCGGCCGACTCGGGCAAGAGCTCGAGCCGCAAGGGCAAGGGCAAGGACCTGGGCGGGAACGACGCGCAGGCTGAGGTCTCGGAGCGCGAGCGTGCCGACTACTCGGCCTGGCTGAAGCTGAGCCCGGGACGGCGTGTCCTCGCCGCGACCCTCGCCTTCCAGGCACAGACGCCGGTCCCGGGAGCCTCCACGCCGACGAATCCGGCGTACACCCTGGGCCGATTCATGCGCACCAACGAGCAGGGGCCCGACGATCCGGAACGGAAGACGCTGGAGAACGAACGGGACGAGCAGATCCGGGAAACCGCTGTCGACACCCTGTTCCCGGAGGGCCTGCGCGAGGAGCAGAAGCACGAGTCCGTCGGCGACGGCGCGACGAAGGAGGTGAAGGAGCTGAAGGGGCAGGACGACTTCGCCCGGAACATCCTCACCAACGTCCTGCTCATCCTGCGGCACGGACTCCAGGTCGCGGGAAAGGACGGCAACTACGTCGACTACAAGGACGGCGATGTCATCCGGGCGCTCGCCCACGGCGGACGCGTCAACATCCGCATCCCCGCGCTCCGCGAGGGTGAGAGCCCCGATCAACTGCTCGACTTCCTCGGCGTCACCGAGGAAGGCAACCTGCACAAGCACGCAGTGGAGCGCGACTACGCCACGCACCGCTCCTCCATCGGCAAGAACAAGGACGGTGAGCCCGGCAGCTTCAAGGAGGAGGGCGGTGTCGGGGCGGCGGTGAAGAACAAGCTCTCGGAGTACACCCCCGGCATGACCACCCCGAAGCTGCTGGCGGCCAACCTCTCGGGCGGCGGCTTCGAAACCAAGGACTGGAACGGCGATGTGGTCCTGCCGAACGGCTCCTACGGCCACATGCTCCTGGTGTTCACCGCGCCGACGGGTGACAAGGACGGCGCTCTGCTGGTCGGCATCGAGACGGTGGCGCCCGGCGCCCGCAGCCCGGTCGGCTATCACCACGGCGTCAGGTCCACGGAGGCAACCGCCAACCCCGAGTCCATATTGCACGGCCACAAGCAGGACAAGATCGGTGCCACGAGGGCGGAACTGGGGAAGATGGGCGGGGAGGACTGGCACGCCTTCCTCCAGACGATCAAGCAGGACTGGGTGGCCAAGCTGGAGGCGGCCAAGGACACCGCCCAGAAGCGGAAGTTGTACGAGGAACTGGTCGCCCGCGGGAGTAGAACGAGGGTCGAGGACTTCTGGCTGTCGCGAGGTTGCAGGGTCGCCGAAGGGCCGCTGCCTACTCGTGTTCAGCGCAGAGTTGAGCGGTGAGGGTCGCGCAGGCCCACTCCTCCCACACCTCGGGGGACCAGCCCCGGTCGCGGACGAAGACCAGGTACAGCTCCGGGCTCAGCAGCCCGTACAGCACGTCGGCGGCGCGGGCCGTATCGATCTCGGGGCGGGCGTCGGGCTTTGAGGTCAGGGCCTTCGCTGCGGCGTGCTGGACGGTGTAGCGCGGGTCGGGGCCGGCGGGCCACTGCGCGGCGATCTCCGGGTCCGTGGCCGAGGCAGCCGCGATCAACGGCATGATCGGGGCGACACGGCCGAGGATGTCGCGTACGCCCCGCACATGAGCGCGTAGTTGCCCGGCCGCGCTGGGTTCGGCGCACGCGGCGCGGAACCAGTCCCGATCCATCGTGGCGACCGGCTCGCCGTCGCCCGCGATGGACGTGTCGACGACGTCCTTGAACAGCGCACGTTTGTTGCGGAACACGAAGTACACGGTCTGCACGGCTACGCCCGCGCGGTCCGCGACCTCCTGAAGGCTCGTCGCCCCGTACCCCTGCGCGACGAACAGATCCCGCGCCGCCGCGACGATCTTCTCGCGGGTGCGCCGTGAGCGCTCGGCCCGCTTGTCGGGGCGCTCGACGGGGCGCTTGACGGCCTGCTCGGCGTTCTGTCCGTCGGATCCCTTGACCGCATCCATGGTGAGAGTCTATCTCTAGAGTCAATCACTAGAGTTTGACTCTAGTTTCTTGGAGGGGTGGCGATGAGTGGAACTCGGACGGCTGAGGAGCTCGACCAAGAGGCGGCTGTGCGCGGCGCGTTGGAGGACTACTACCGGGACGGCAAGCCGCCGTGGGACAGCGGCATCACGCCGCCCGAGCTCGTGGACCTGGTCGAGGGGCCCGGCGCGCTGACGCCCGGCCAGGTCCTCGAACTCGGCTGCGGCACGGGGACCAACGCGGTGCATCTGGCCCGGCACGGCTGGCGGGTGGCGGCCGTAGACCTGGTCGACCGCGCGGTCCGGCAGGCGAGGGAGAAGGCCGCCGCGGCCGGAGCGGACGTCACGGTGCTGTGCGGGGACGCCACCCGACTCGACGAGGTGGGCGTGCCCGGCCCGTACGACCTGTTCTTCGACCTGAGCTGCTACTGCGGGATCCCACCGCACCGCCGCGACGCCTACGCGGCCGGCCTCACGAAGCGTGCCGCCCCCGGCGCACGGCTGCTGATGTTCGGCTACGGGCCCGAGGCGTTCCACGACCCGATCTCCGGCGTCACCGCCGACGAACTCAGCGCCAGGTTCGCCGGGTGGCGGCTGGCCGACGTGACGCCCGGCACGAACCCGGTCCCGACGTTCTGGTTCACGCTGCACCGCGCCGCCGCAGCGGCGTGAGCGTAACCGCGCCCGTCTCGTCTCATTGGATCCAACTCTCGGCCAGTGCGTGGGGGGGCGTGGTGGGCGTAGTGGGCGTGGTGGGCGTGGTCAATGAGGTAGGGCCCGGTCGCCGTCAGAATCCAGCGGGAGTTTGGGATCGCTCGTTGACTGACGGGACGTCGGCAGGTCTCGGCGTCGTCGGCAGGTCTCGGCATCGCCGGATCGGGGAGAAGAGCAGGATCAGTGCGGCGAGCGGGACTCCGGCTGTCGTGATGGTCATGGCGGTACGGAGGTCGAGTACGGTTCCGAGCGCGCCGCCGAGCAGTGCTCCGATGGGGATCGTTCCGTAGTTGAGGAACGCCGTGCTCGCGGTGAGGCGGCCGAGGAGGTCCGGCGGGCAGTAGCGTTGCTGGAAACTGGCCTTGATGATGTTGCCGGCGACGACGCCCGCGGAGACGCTGAAGCCACCTGTCACAAAGAGCAGGGTCCCCGCTCCGCCGACGGTCAGCGGGATGAGCAGGGCGAACATGGGAAGTCCCAGTTCGAACAGCAGGATCGCACGGGCCGTGCCGATCCGATGGGCGACCCGGCGGGCGACGAAGGCCCCGGCGACGCCTCCGGCGCTGGTGGCCGCGATGAGTGCCCCGACCGTCCCCGGGGTCAGGCCGACGCTCTGAACCAGGAAGACCACCTGGATCGACTGGTATCCCATCAGGGCCAGGTTGGAGGCGGCTCCGAAGAGCGTCAGCGTGCGTAACCAGGGGTCGACGGCGATCAGCCGCAGCCCTTCGCGGACTTCACCGACGAGTGAACTGGGCCGATGTTCGGTTCTGGTGACGCGTGGCTCGCGATGGCGGATACCTGCCAGGCAGAGGAGGGAGACGAGGAAGGTCGCGGCGTTGGCGAACATCCCGTTCACCGCACCCGCCAACTGTGCGATCAGGCCACCGAAGCCGAGCCCGGCGATCTGCGCGGCGGACGCGCTGCCGTGCAGTTTGGCATTGCCCTCGGGCTGGTCAGCGGGCTCCAGAACGCTGGGGAGATAGGCGCTGTAAGCCGTCTGGAAGAACACCGCCGCCGTGCCCGTCAGCAGGGCGACGGCCAGCAACAGTCCGATACTCAACCAGCCGAACCATGCGGCGACCGGGACGCCGGCGAAGAGCAGGAGGGAGACCGCGGCGGAGACCAGCATGATCGGTCTGCGCCGCAGCCGGTCCACCCAGGCACCGACCGGGAGACCGATGATCACCCAAGGGGCCCAGGCGGCGGCGCTCAGCAGGCCGACCTCGAACGTGCCGGCGTCCAAGGTGGAGACGGCGACCAGCGGCATCGCCACCCCGGTGACGGACGCGCCGAACTTGCCGGCGGTCTCGCCGCACCACAGCAGGCGGAAATCGCGGTGGCGGTGCAGGAGACCACCGCGTACGCCCTGGCTCATGCGGTGCCACGCCGCTTGCGGGGGAAGGACTGGAGCTGCACGACCACAGGGAGTGCGTCCGGGGCGGGTTCGGCATCCAGGGCAGGGGTGTGGCGGGCGATGACTGCCATCAACTCAGCGTTCAACGCCTCCAGTTGACTCGGGGTCATCCGCAGGTCGCTCCAGTCCGAGACGGTGCCGGCGCTCCGCCACCCGTCGTCCCAGTCCTCGCTGATGTAGTTCACGACCCGGCTGAAGTACTGCTGCACCAGTTCGTGCAGGTAGACCGAGAGCGCGCCCCGGGTGTCGGGATCGTCGCGGAAGTCGGCGGTGTTCAGCTCGTTCGTGACGCCGACCTTTCTCCACCAGCGCTCACGTTTCGTGCCCCGCCCGATCTCCTCCTCGATGAAGCCGTGCTCGGCGAGGTGGCGCAAGTGCCAACTGACGGTGCCGGTGTTCTCCCCGAGGCGCTCGGCGAGCCCCGTAGCGGTGGCGGGGCCGTCCAGACTGAGCAGTTCGAAGATGTTCATCCGCAGCGGATGAGCCAGCCCCCGCAGGCTGCGCGCATCGAGACGCCGGGCGGGCTTGGCGGGCTTGGCGGGCTTGGCGGGCTTGGCGGGCTTGGCGGGCTTGGCGGGCTGTGGTGCGCGTTCGGGTTCGTCCGACATGCCAACAGCGTAGGTTGCAGAGTCTTCTCTGCATAGGAGTCTCTGCAGAGAAGACTCTGGCTAAGAGAACCGCAGTTGGGTGTGGGCTGGCGCGGGCGGAGGCCAAGCCGTCGTTGGTGGTGGTGGCGGCGAGCACGAGGTCATGGTCCCGGTACCTACCTGACGAGTCCCTCGAAACAGGGGCCGTAGTGCGTGTACAGGAGTCGATCGCCGCTACTGTGTCGCTCGCCCGCTGGTGGTGGCACCCGCCGTGGTCAGGAGATCCACGGTTGCGGGGTGGGGGCCGTTGTTCGCCCAGTCCAACGGGGACCAGCCTGTGCCGTGATCTTCCCGTGTATTCGGATCGGCACCGTACGCCAACAGCTCGCGCACGGTGTCGGTGTGCCCCCAGCACGCGGCTGCGCACAACGGCGTACCCTCCGCGCCGATTCCGCTGCTCTCGGTGTCGGGGGCGGCGCCGGCCGCCAGAAGCAGGCGAGCGATATCGGCTTCTCCGTTCACGGAGGCGGCGTACAGAGGTGTGGTGCCTTCGCTGTCGGCTTGCTCCGGGTCGGCCCCGGCCCGCAGTACCGCCTTCACGGCAGCGGTGTCACCCACCAGAATCGCGTTGCAGAGGCGCCGGGAGAGCTTCTTTCGCTGCCGCTGGTTCATGAGGGCCAAGGCTAGCGACCGAGTGCGTGATGGGGCATGTCCACGCGAGCGTCCGAGTCCATGGTCGTCCGGCTCCGGCTCCGGCTTGAGGGAGTTCGGAGAGGTCGGCTCCGCCGAACGGAGTCACACCCGCCCGCATTCGTAGGGAGGTTCAGGAACGTCATGTCAGCTTGTTCCTTAACCTCCGTCCCTACTCTGACGCTCCCCCTTAATGGGGTGATCAAGACGAGCTGATCCGACACACTGGTTCGATGCGGCACGATGATGAACAGCCTTTGTCCGGTGGGAACGTCAGTGAGGGTGTCGTTCGCGTCGGGGACACCGTTCGCCGTCCGACCGGACCATGGACTCCCGCTGTGCATGCCCTGCTTACCCACCTGCACGAGGTGGGATTCGGCGCGGCGCCTCGTCCGCTCGGCATTGACGATCAGGGGCGTGAGGTCCTGACCTTCATGCCGGGAGATGTGGTCTGGCCCGACCGGTTCTCGCTGATGGAACCCGCTCGACAACTGGCTCGCGTGGCACGGCTGATCCGGGACTTCCACGACGCCGTGCAGGACTTCACGGCGCCCTCCGATGCGCGGTGGCAGACGCTGATCCCCGCTGAGGGCAGTGACATCATCGCCCATAACGACCTGGCCCCCTGGAACCTCGTGGTCGCAGACGAGGCGCGGTGGGCCTTCATCGACTGGGACGCTGCGGGTCCCGGCTCGCGCCTGTGGGATGTCGCATACGCCATTCACGGGTTCATCCCGCTGTCCGCGCATCCGGACTGGCAGAGCCCGGACGCGGCGGACCGACTGCGAGTCTTCGCCGACGCCTACGGCCTGGCTGAGTCCGAACGCCGTCGGTTGGTGCCTCTACTGGGGCGCCGTACGCGTTCCATGCACGACTTCCTGCGCGACCAGGCAGCCCAAGGAGCCCAGCCCTGGGCAAGGCTGTGGGCTGAAGGCCACGGCGACGCTTGGCGAAACGACGCCGAATACATCGAGCAACGCGAAGACCAGTGGATGCAGGCCCTGCTCGCTAGCTGAGGCATCAGCGCCCGTGCCCGGCTCCTGGCATCGAAATAAATCTCGAACTGGATCACTCACCTGGGCATTCGCCGGACATTGAAGCGGCCTTCGCCTGATCATGTGCTCCGACCAAGGTGCACCGATCCAGACCAAGGCCGTGAGGGTGAGTCTGCTGCCTGCCACCGGTCCCGGGGAGGCGTTCGCGCAAGCGTCCCGCTTCCGGGAGGACTTATTCGACTGCCTGACCGCGCCCGGGTACGAACTGTTCGACCTCGTGGACGCGTTGTTGTGCGCGGACGGGTCCGGTGACCTAGCCGGTGGACCTGACGCTGGTGGCCGAGCACCGGCGCGGGCCCGGCGCTGTGTATGAGGCGTTGAACTGCGGGAGTGCGGACGTGCTCCGGCTGCGGCAGATGCTGGCCGGTCTGCCGATGCTGCGGGCCGCCGACGGCCGCCTGATCCTGGCGGCCGACGTCAACAACTGGCTCCGCCCCGACGCGCCGACCAGCGCGGACCAGCGCGGACCAGCGCGAACCGCCTGTTCTGCCACGTCTAGGGCCGCAGCGGACGCTCCTCGGACCAGTTCATCCCCGGCTGGCCGTGCTCCTTCGTCGCCCCCTCGAATCGGGCCACACATCCTGGTGCCAGCTCCTGGACGCCGTGCGTCCCGGACCCGGGGACGACGTCGCCGAGGTCGCTGCCGCCCAGCTCCGCCGGGTGGTCGAGGACCTGATCGAGATGGGCCGCTGGCACTCGGGCGAGCGCGACATCCTCATCGTCTTCGACGCCGGCTACGACGTCCCGCGCATGGCCCACCTTCTGACCGGCCTCCCGGTCGAGGTACTGGGACGGATGCGCTCCGGCCGCGTCATGCGACGGCCGAGGCCCTCGCTCAAGCAGTACCGCCCTGGCCTATCCCCAGGGCGGGCGACCGCCGAAGCACGGCAAGGAGTTCCGCTTCGCCAGGCCGGAGACCTGGGGCGAGCCGGACGCGGCAACCGTTCAGGTCACCGACGGGTACGGCACCGCCCGCGCGATGGCCCGGGACGGCATCCACCCCCGCCTGACCACCCGCTCCGCATGGATCGACCACACCGGCGAACTTCCCATCATCGAAGGCACGCTGATCCGCGTTGGCTGAACGGATCGGACCGGCCGTACACGCAGTCAACTGTGGCCTGCCGGACGGGAAAAGCCTTCGACCGACCACACGCCGATCCGGCAGCCTCCCCAGCATGACCACGCCGTCTTTCATCCCCGGGCTGGAGCTCTCCCGCCGCTTCTACCTCGAGGCCGTGCGGCCCCTGTTGGACGAGGCAGCCTCCGGGATCACGCACTCCGCCGCCCGCCTCGGCAGCGGTTCGGAAGTCCTCGGATTCGACACCGCCCGCTCCGCCGACCACGAGTGGGGGCCCCGCCTGCAGATCTTCCTGGGCCCGCAGGACATCACCCTCCACAGAACGAGAATCACGGCACTGCTCTCCGAACGCCTGCCGAAATCCTTCCTCGGCTACCCGACGCACTTCGCCCCCACTGGCCAAGCGGGCATCCGGGTCATGCTGACGACCGAAGGGCCGGTCCACCACCGAGTCGAAGTCACAGACACGGGCGCCTGGTTCACCGCGCACCTGGGCTTCGACCCGCGTACCGACATCACCCTGGCGGACTGGCTGGCCACCCCCACTCAACTCCTCGCCGAGATCACTGCCGGCGCCGTCTTCCACGACGGACTCGGTCAACTCGCAGCGGCCCGCGCCAAGCTCGACTGGTACCCCCAAGACGTCTGGCTCCACCTACTCGCCTGCCAGTGGCAACGCATCTCCCAGGAAGAAGCCTTCGTCGGGCGCTGCGGCGAGGTGGGTGACGAACTCGGCTCCGCCATCGTCACCGCCCGACTGGTGCGCGATCTGATGCTGCTCTGCCTGCTCATGGACCGCCGCTACCCGCCCTACGGCAAGTGGCTCGGCAGCGCCTTCGCCCGCACCCCCCAGGCACCCGCCCTCACCCCAGTACTCACCGCGGCCCTCGCCGCCACCGACTGGCGCACCCGTGAGCATCACCTGACCCGCGCCTACGAGGTCGTCGCGGCCACTCACAACCAACTCGGCCTCACCGACCCTGTCGACCCTGCAACGCGGCTTTACCACACCCGACCATTCCAGGTCCTGCGCGCCGAGCGCTTCACTACGGCGCTGACCGCCCGCATCACCGACCCGACCATCCGCACCCTCCCGATGATCGGCAACGTCGACCAGTTCATCGACAGCACCGACGTCCTCAGCCATCCGGAACGGACACGCGCCGCCACCCGGGCAACGGTCTGTTCTCCCCCTGAGAACTCCGTCTCAAGGCAATAGAGGAAGAGAGTTGCCCGCAGTCGTAGCACCGCCTACCGCGCGGCAGCCGGGGCTTCCGGGCGAGGATCGACTGGTGTGAGCACGCCGAGGCGGTTCTCGATCGCCTCGGCGGCAGCCAGGCAGAGGTCCTCCCGGAACGCGCGCCCGATGATCTGTATGCCGGACGGCAGTCCGTCGCTGACTCCGGTGGGTACGGCGACCGCGGGAACGCCCACGAAGCTGGTCACCGTGCACAGGCGCATGCCCTTGGCGACTCGTTCCCGTCCCGCTTCGTCGCGTGACTCCAGTCCCGGCTCGACGGGCGGCTCGGTGAACACCGGTCCGAGGAGCAGCGGGTACTCGTCGAGGAACTCGGCCCAGGAGCGGCGGATACCGAGCCAGGTCCCCATGAGCTTCGTCAGCTCTGCGGCGTTCGCGGGCGGGGTCTTCTCCATGGCCATCTGGATGTAGCGGTCTCCGCCGTCGCCGAGCAGTTTCCGCACCACCGGCCAGGTCGGCGCGAATTCGGTCACGGTGATCCGGCCGTATGCCTCGAGTGCCTCGGCCATCCGCGGAACGTCCGCCATCTCCCGCACGTCGTACCCGGCGTCGAGCAAGGCGTCAGCCGCCGCTGTGACGGCCCCGCGGACCGTGGGGTGGACGCCGTGACCTCCGGGATCGGCGACGACCGCGACCTTGACCGGCGTCGGCAGCGGCTCGCCGTACAGGGGTACCGGTACGGCCCGCGGGTCCCTCGGGTCGGTACCGGCCAGCGCCTCGTAGGCCAGTCGCAGGTCGGCGACGGAGCGGGCCAGGGGGCCGTCGGTGACCAGCATCTGTGCAGCCGGTCCGGGGTCCTGCGGGCCGAGGACGCGGTGGTCGGCGGGGAACCGCCCCGTGGTCGGCTTCAGCCCCGCCACGCCGCAGAACGAGGCCGGGATCCGTACTGATCCGCCGGAGTCGTTGCCGAGACCGAGCGCGGCCATGCCGGTGGCGACGGCCGCTCCGTCGCCGCCGCTGGTGCCACCCGGGGTCCGGCTGCGGTCCCACGGGTTGACGGTGTCGCCGAACAACTCACTGCGGGTGTGCATCCCGGCCAGGATCAGGGTGGGCATGTTGCTGTGGCCGATCGGTATGGCCCCGGCCGCGCGGAGCCGGGCCACCGGGGGCGCGTCTGCCGACGCCACCAGGTCGCGGAAGCGTGACGTTCCGAGCGTGGTCGGCACCCCTTCGACAGGGGTGGACTCCTTCACCGTGAACGGCACGCCGGCCAGCGGCCCGAGTACGTCGCCCTCTGCCTTCCGCCGGTCTGTCCGCGCCGCCGCCTCACGGGCTCGCTCGGCCATCAGCTGCGTGACCGCGTTGACCTGCGGGTTGACCTCAGCGATGCGTTCCAGGTGGCTGTCGACCAGTTCGAGGGCCGATATCGCGCCGCCTCGGACCGCCTCCGCCTGGGTGACGGCGGTCATGGCCCACAGGGCGTCATGCCTGGTCATCGTGCTCCCTGTCCCTGTACCGAAGTGTTCGTGTCCGAACCATAACCCGGAAGCGATACGATCGTATCGGAATAAGGAGGCTGACCGCGTATGCCCAAGCAGGTGGATTACGAAAGCCGACGCCGCCGGATCGCCGAGGCCGTCTGCCTCCTTGCCGACGAACACGGACCGGAGGGAGTGAGCATGCGCGACGTCGCCGCCCGCGCGCAGGTGTCCCTGGGCGCCGTTCAGCGCTGCTTCCGCAGCAAGGAGGAGATGCTCCTGTTCGCCGTCGACCACGTCGGCGAACGCATCACCGAACGCGTGAGGGCACGCCTTGCCGCAAGCCCGGCCCCGTCGGCCGCCACCGCCCTGGGCCACGCGACCGACGAGATCGCCCTGCTCCGCGAGGAACACCGCGCCGAAGCACGGATCTGGCTCGCGTTCGTCGCCCAGGCCGCCGTCAAAGAGCCACTCGCCCGCCCGCTGAGAAACAGCTACGCGGCCCTCCACAACCTCCTCACCCGCCTGATCACAGAGGCCACCGAGAACGACCCGACCGACGGAGACACCGCACCGCCCAACCCGCGGGCCGAGGCCCGCACCCTGCTCGCCCTCACCGACGGCCTCACCACCCACGTACTCATGGGCCACTTGACCGCAGAGGAAGCCGAGGAAGTCCTGCACACCCACCTGGTCGACCTCTGGGAACGTCTCCGCGCCACCCGCCCCCGAAAGGACGTCTGACACTCATGGCGCTCAAGACGTCGTTCCTTTCCGTGGTTCTCGGGTCGCATTGTGCGTCGAGTTGTGCGTCGAGTTGCGCAGGGATACTGCTGTGGTGCTGTTGACGTGGATCGCCGAGGTGGCGGACGAGCCTGTGGTGCTGGAACCGGCTGACCGGCGGGTGGAGTGGGAGACCAACACCTGGTCGCTGGGTGCGGCTGACGAGGACAGGCGTTCGTTGTCCGTCGCCGAGGTGGTGGCGGCCTTCGAACGGACTGCTGCCGCCATCCGGGCGCGCGTTCGCGATCTGGGCTTCTCCGGGGTGGCGACGTTCTATGTGTGGCACGACGAACAGGCAGGACAGCTCCGGTGCTCGACCGGTTCTGTGCCTCCGGATGCGTTGCCGTTCAGAGGTACGTATGTGGCTTGCGACGACCTCGGTCCGGTCGTCGCGGGATTTCTGGCCGACAGCGAGCCAGGCTTCATCCCCTGGTCGGACCTGGACGACGCGCAGAGCATCCCGGAGCAGACCGAGACCGAGATCGAGCCGGAGGGCAGGCCCTTCGATGTCTGGGTCAGCAGTGTCGGAGCCTCACAGTGACTGGTCATGCCCGTCGACACGGACGACTCGGCGGTGACAGATGAGGGCTCCTGCCAATGCCGGCGAAGGCAAGGACCTCCTGTTCGAACCCATGCCTCGGTTCCCGGCACGAAGGAACCTCATCGGTCTGGTCGCTACCGTTCGTGACGACCAGGACTTCGACCGGGTCGCAGTCGGCCGCGGTGGCGAGGAGGCGGATCTTGCCGGGGCCGGTCGGGCGGAGAACGACCAGGGCACGGCCCTCGTAGGTGCGGCATTCGGTGGCGTCGAAGCGTTCCTCGGTGGACGGGTCGGCGCTGTCGAGGCCCAACAGGAGTCCCGCGCCGGAGACTTCGAGGCGCACGGGGGCGGTGGGCCTCGGTGTGGAGGGTGCCGTTCGGGTCCGTCAGGGTGAGGGAGACGTACGCGAGGTCGCCTCCGTCCGTCTTGATCACCGGGCGGTGTACGCCCGAACCGCCGGGGCGTGGTGCTGCGTTCGGGAGAGGCACTGGGGGTCCGTACGACGAGTGGACGCGAATACGTGGTCACCGTCGACGACTCGACCACCGCGGCCGCGCTGCTCAACGCCCTGGTGGACCGTCAGGCGAGGGAGCGCGAGTAGCGATGTTGTTCCGGGTGCTTACCCGCTCCCCCGTGCCGCTCGGCGAGCAGATCGCCGCCTGCGTGGGGGGCGCGCTCGCCAACGGCACGGCTGCCCCCGGCGAGCTGCTGCCACCCGCCCGCGAGGTGGCGGAGTCGCTGGGCGTCAACGCCTCATCAGTCAGGCCCGCGAACCCGGCTTCACGGACCAGGAGTTCCTGGCACTGGTCCACAACGGCCTGGCCGGCACGCCCGTCGCCACGCCCTCCGCCCCTGGAGACTGAGCACCACCGGCTCGTTCCTCTTCTCCGGCAACTGCCACTCGTTGAGGGCCGCGCCCGGCACGGTCAGCACCCGGACCTGACCTGCCATGACAGTGGTTACTGGTGGCTGCCTGCGAACTGGCGAACGAATCTGAGGGGTGCCGTACGTGCCGTGGGCGGAACCCTGGCACCCACCCGTTGTGAACAGTTCTGCGATGCATGCCTACGGAGAACGCACGCTGGACGTGTCCTCGCCGTCATGTGTGTCACTGCGGGCCTTGATGGCGGCGAGCCGGGCAGACCACTCGCGTTCGGCGATGACGAGGCCGCCCTCCAGCGTCTCGACGAGCGACGTCCGGTTCACCGACACCACCGTTGGCTCACGCCGGGCCTCGGTACCCCAGGCGGGACCGCCTCCATCGCGTACCCGACAGGCGAGGTGCACCCGGTCCCCGTCAGGGAACGCGAACGCTGTCACCTCGTCGGTGCACTCCCCCCACTCCAGGAACACACACCGCGCGAGTGCCGCCTCGGCCCCAGGTGAGATCCCGGTACCGGCGTCGTCGTACATCCAACTCTCGGCAAGGCGAAAGGACGCAGCCGGAGAGGTGAACCCCACCGGCGGCGTTGTCGGCGTGCGAAAGCGACTGAGCTCGTCCTTGAGCTTCTTGACCAGTAGGGGTGGGTAGAACGCGTTGTCCCACGTGTTCACATGGAGACCGCCGATAAAGATGTCGACGCACAGCAGCCCCGGGTCGTGTTCGACATGGAACTCCAAACCGAATCCGGTCCGGGACCCGAACAATATGGCGGCCCTCCCCAGCACGGGCGCGACACCCATCACAGCCCAACCCAACCCAACTCCAACCCTACTGTTCCGCTTTCGGTAGACGCCCTGGGCCGTTCCTTCCGGGTAGCTTCGCCGATCAGATGACGATATCCACGGACAGTGGCGTCGGTCCTGTCAGCCCCGCGGTTCCTGCGTCATCTTCGATGTCAGTGGTGGCTGCGATGCTGGCGGCATGATCCCTTGGAACCTGCTCGATCTCGACAGAGCCCTGCGCGCCAGCTGGTCCGCCGACACCTGTTCGCCCGACGACCAGGCCGACTGGCAGCCCGGCAACCCGGCCTGGGGGCACTGCGACATCACGGCCTTGGTCGTCAACGACGTGTTCAGCGGCGACCTCATCGTCGGTGAGGTGCACCTTGCAGGGACCGCGCGCGGCTTCCACTGGTGGAACCGACTGCCCAGCGGCATAGAACTCGATCTGACGCGCGAGCAGTTCCAACTCGGCCAGACCATCACCGCTGCCCGTGTCGTCGTACGCCCACCGGGCCCTCTTCCCCGCCGCTGGGAGGAGTACCTCCTTCTGCGTGAGCGCGTCACCAAACACCTCGGTCCGCTCCCGGAGCCTGTCTGAGGGGGAGAAGCATCCGTGGCGGTCGGCCCGCAGGAACAACGGCCCCGTGGCCTCGTCGGCTCAGCGGCCATCCGCGCCTCTCCATTTCTGTATGTCAGAGGGGAAGCGCTGGCGTAGTTCTGGCTGGCTGCGGGCCGTCGCGGTGTGGTCGCGGGGGAAGGTGAGGGGCCAGGCAACGCGCGGCGTCCCCCGGCGGCGCGAGCTGGGCCCATAGGGCATCCGTCCCGACGACGCCCCGTGGCTGACCAGGTCGTGGGTGAGGATGGGGAGACAGGCACTGGTACGGGCGCTCGGCCGAGCACAAGGAGACAGGATCTTTCGTCGCGTCTCATTCAAGTCCGGGATGCGGAGCGCGTCTACGGGATCCGGGGTCGGTTACCCGTGTTGTGCCGTGCCCGCTTCCGCTGATGTCGCGTCAAGGGTTGCGAGGTCGAAGCCGGTGTCGGTCAGGACGCCGGCGGCCACTCCGCGGCCGACCTGGGCGAGGCCGATCAGCAGGTCGTCGCAGTCGATGCGGTCGGAGCCGTTCTGCCGGGATCGGGCCTCCGCGATGTCGATCGCCTTGCGGGAGTAGGGGGTCCAGGCGATCCGTTCAGCCGCTTGGGAGGCGCCCATGCTCAGCCGGGCTCCGACGGACTTGTGGACCTCCTCGGGAGAGACACCGGCGGCCCGCAGGAGACGGGCGGCGCTGTTGTCCTCCGCGGTAAGGCCCCGCAGCAGGTGCTCTGTGCCGATGTAGTTGTTGCGGTGCTGTACGGCCGCTTGCTTGACGTGGACCATCGCTTGGCGGAGGTCGTCGGTCATCATCTCGGGGCTGTAGCGCTTGTGCGGGGCGTGGAAGCGCTGCTGGACCGCTTGGCGGGTCACGCCCAGGGCGGTGCCGATGTCCGTCCATGAGGAGCCGTGCATCCGGCAGTGCTCGACGTAGTCCTCGACCAAATCGTCCGCCAGGGCCTGTAGTTGGCCTGAGAGTTGCGCGGCCACCGTCAGCAGGGCGAGCCAGTCGGGCTGCTCTTGGCCGCCGGGGTGGTGTGCGGTGTCGCATCTCCGGTCGACTTCCGCGATGAGTTCGTCCAGGTCCGGAAGAGTCATGAGGCAAGTACGCCTTGACAATTCAGAATTGTCAAGGTGCACTTGCCTTTCTCGCTCGTGGGGACGGACAGGTACCCGGGCATGACTGACCGCATCAGCTCACGCCAAGAGCTCCCGGAGACCGCCCGGACACCGCGGAGACCGGACAACCCGGTTGCCAGTGGGCTCGTACAGGTGGATGGTGTCGCGGTCGTTGTTCCATGAGGAGTTGCTGTTGTCGCGGTAGGTCCGTCGCCCTCGTCATCCGTCTTGGGCTCGGGCTCGGGCTCGGGCTCGGGGCAATCTGCCGCTGGCGGAAACTCAGGTGGTCACGGCGCGCTGTCTGGGTAGGGTCGGGCGATGTCCGAGCTGAGGCAACTGCATGCCGATCATGCCCCGGCGGTCCTGGCCTTCGAGCTGGCGAACCGTGCCTACTTCGCTGCCTCGGTCCCCGACCGCGGCGACGACTTCTTCGACCAGTTCACTGCCCGGTACAACGCCTTGCTGGCTGAGCAGGCGGCCGGCATCTGTGCCTTCCACGTGCTGGTCGCCGAGGATGGCTCGGTACTCGGCAGGTTCAATCTGGTCGACATCGAGGACCACACTGCGGAACTCGGCTATCGGGTCGCCCAACATGTTGCCGGCCGTGGTGTGGCGACCGCGACCGTCCGGGAGCTGTGCCGGCTGGCGGCGGCGCGGCACGGGCTGCGCACACTGCGGGCGGCCACTGCCCGCCAGAATATCGCGTCCCAGAAGGTGCTGACCAAGGCCGGGTTCGTCCCTGTCGGCCCGGCCGACCCGGCCCACCTCTGCGGGAAGCCAGGCACCTGGTATCAGCGCGACCTCGTGCTCTAGCCGTTGCGGGTCAGGACGTTGGTGACGGCGCATAGTGGTGGGCAAGACTGGTGGCGAGGTCGCGGAGGTGAGCCCTGGCTTCGGTGGGGCCGTGCACAGTGATGGCGCTGCCGAACGGCAGTAGTGCTCGCACGTCCTCCAGATGCAGGAAGCGGATCGTCACCTTGTGGCCGGTGGCGGATTCTTCGTGGTCGCCCGTGATGAGTCGTTGGCCAAAGATCCGTTGCGCTCGCTCGATCTGGGTCTGGTCGATGGTGGCGCTGACCTCTATCACGTGGTTGTGTTCCCACTGATCAATGAGCGCCGCAGCGACGGTGGCCAGGGTCTGGCTCTCGCGGATCCGTCGTGGCTGGTCGACTTCTTTCCACATCGTGATCCGTTCGAGTCGGTACATCCGTGGCACTCGGGCACAGTCGGCGACGAGGTACCAGATGCCGGCCTTGGCGAACAGCCCGTAGGGATCCACGACCAGGTCGCGTGGGCATGACTCGCGTGGGCTGTCGTACTCGATCCATAGCCGGCGACCTCGCCGCACTGCGCCGATCAGGGAAGCCGGAGTCGTGCCGGAAGCTCGTGCCTGATGCCAGGGACGGCTGTCCACGTGCACCACGTCGGTGAGCGGCAGGAGCTCATGAACTCGACGTGGCTGTGTAGCGGCGATCTTGGAGAGCGCGCGCCGGCTTTCGGCCGATGCGTCGAGCTCCGCACGTTGCTTCTCGTCCAGCCCGGTGAGCGACAGATGATCACGCTCGCCCGGTGTGAGTCGCGTGAGGTCGAGTCCGGATCCGGGCAGCATGGTCACGCCTCCGAGGCGGCCCCGGTGTGCGGTCACCGGCAGACCGGCGTCGCGGAGCCAGTTCAGGTCCCGGGTGATGGTTCGAAGGGACACCCCGAGCGCTGAGGCGAGTTCCTGTGTGGTCACGGCATCCCTCGATTCGAGGAGCAGCATCAGGGTGAAGAAGCGGTCTGGGGTCACACACCAATTTTTTCAGGAATTGCGACACGATGCGGCGTATATCGCGGTCAGGCTGGTGGATGCGTACCTACCACCTGTGAGAAGGAACGATCATGACCACATCCGTCGTATCCATCGTCTACGTGAACGACGCTCCCGCCGCAGCTCGTTTCTACGGCGACCTCCTCGGCATGAGCCCCTCGTTCGAGACTCCGGGATACATCACCTTCGACCTCGGGCCGGGCGCTGACCTCGGTGTGTGGTCCGGCCAGTTCGAGGATCTGTCACCGGAGGTCCCGCGCACCAGTGAGGTGTGCCTGGCCATCGACGGTGGACCCGACGAGCTCAACGCGACCTTCAAGCAGTGGAGTTCCAAGGGGGTCACGATCCTGCGCGAGCCTTATGACGCGGGGTTCGGTCTGACCTTCCTCGCAGCCGATCCTGACGGGAACCGTATCCGCGTCGCACCGCGGGACTGAAAGGCCGCAATGCGGCAGGCGCGCACGACAGGTGTCGCGCCTGCCGTCGTCCGACTTCGAGAGGACGACGAGTGCCCCACGCGAATGCGCCCCTGAGCGTCGAGGGCCGTAGGCGGCTCGTGAACCGGTGCCAGACACGTCCCATCGCCCACGTCGCCGCGGAGACGGGCATCTCTCGCGCATGCGCCGGCAAGTGGGTAATCTCTGGCAGCTCTACGGTGATGCGGGATGGCAAGACCGACCGTCGAGTCCGCAGCGGAGTCCGAACGCGACTGCAGCATGGGTCATCGGGCAGATCGAGTCCTGGCGCCGCGAGCACAAGTGCTCCGCGCAACGGATCACCGACGAACCTGCGAGTATCGGGTTTGTGATCGACCGGCGAACCGTCAGCCGACGCCTGCCCCGGCTCGGCCTCGGCGAACATCACTTCATCGCCCCAGGCGGTGAGGTGGAGCGCGACCGGCGCATCATGGCCGAAGGAATCCTCTACGCCCGCGAGTTCACCAGCGAGGCCGCCCGGTCAGCCGCGGTCACAGCGTGGAACATCCACTACAACTACCACCGGCCGCATAGTGGTGGCAGGCGGCAGGTGGCTGAGACCCTCCAGTCGGAGAAGGCTCGGCCGGACTCGACGAGCACCAGGTCCGCCGCTTCACCTCCTGGTCCGGCTGGGTCACCCTGGCCATGCTCGCCCACGTCTCCTCGCCGTAGTCCGCGCCGACGAACACGCCCGCCATCCCACCCGGACAGGCTGATCCGCTCACCTGCAACGGGATCCAGCGACTGTTCACGACGCTCGTCGCCCGACCCGAACACGATGCGGGCCCACCGGCTCGGCTGGTCCACCCGGCGACGCCGCCATCAGGACCGAGCCGCCGCTCAGGACACTGCGAGCCGACGAGCGCGGGAGCGGATTCCCGGCCGAGCATCGCCGCGTGCTGGACGAAATGAAGTGGCGTCGGCCGGGACCGTCTTGCTTGGATGCCCGGCGTGACTTCTGCCGATTCCGACGATCATCCTGAGCGGGCATTGCTGGACCGACTCGAGGAGTACTACGACGCGGTCCCGCGCCACGGTGCCCGGGTCGAGGACCACGGGCCGCTCACCCTCTTCGTACGGGAGGGCAAGGGCTGGCCGTTCTATGCCCGTCCTGCACGGGAATGGTCGGGGCCGCTGGCTGCCGCTGATGTGCAGAAGGTCCGTGCCCGGCAGCGGGAGTTGGGGATCCCGGAAAGTTTCGAATGGGTCGCCGAGACCACGCCCACGCTGCGGGCAGCGGTCGAGGAGTCGGGACTCGTGGTTCACGAGCATCCGCTGATGGTGCTCGATCCGAGTACTCCGGCAGTGCCGGTGGAGGAGTTGTCGGGCGGCATAGCGGTGCGGATCGTAGGGGCGGACGATCCGATGCTGTCCAGCGCTCTGGCCATTCCTCATCTCGCCTTCGCCGAGCCGGGAACCCACGTCGGTCGCGCGGGAACCCCGCAACTGGCGGAAGCGGTAGCCACCGGTCTTGTCGACGGATCGGTGGAACGCGCGATCGTCCGTATCCGGGCAGGTCTGACGGTGGTCGCCGCAGCTGTCGAGGACGCGGCGGCACTCTCTGCCGGCCAGCACCAACCGCTCGCGGGAGTCAGCGAGATCGTAGGCGTCGGAACGCTTCCCACGGCTCGCCGTCGCGGTCTCGCACTCGCGGTGACCGCGGCACTGGTGGCCGACGCCCGGTCGCGGGGCGCGGCTACCGTCTTCCTGTCGGCAGGTGACGACGATGTCGCGCGGATCTACGCGCGACTCGGCTTCCGCACGATCGGTACGGCACTGATCGCCGAACCCGCTGAACCTACTGAACCCACGGAACCCGCTGAACCCGCTGAACCCGCTGAACCCACCGAATAGACCCAGACTGGCCGCTCTGCGGCGCGGCGTTGAATAGACGCTCGCGCGAGAACGGACCGAGGCGGCGGGATCACTCGACCGCGCCACCCCGGTCCGGTCAGCGGACCTAAGCCACTACGGACAGGTGGGTGCGGACTGGATCATGATGCCGGTCACCGTGAAGTCCGAGTTGAAGATCGCGGTTATGTTGGGGTTGACGCACAACGCCCCTGTCGCGCCAGTCGGGTTGTAGGTGTACCGGAGGTAGACCCGGTCGTCGTTGCGCGTGTTGCGGACGTAGTCAGCGCCTCGGCTGTTGGGGCCGAGATTCTGGTAGCTGCTGGTGACGTCCTGGTAGCCGGCCGTGGGTGCGCCGCTGTTCCACTGGGTGACGGTCGGATAGAAGCACACGCGGGGGTAGACGCACCCGTTGTAGCTGTCCGCGGCGGCGCTGGGCGCTGTGGCGATTGCGGCGGTGACCATGGCGGCCGAGGCTATGCCGAGGGCGGCGACTCTGCGAGATGTCTGCATGGCCGCGATACTTCCGCAGGAACATCTGTGCCAGTAGTGCACTTCCAGGCAGACCCAGGTGGTCCGGCGGGGACGAGGTCCATGATGGCCGGTTCCTCTGTCACCCATCCCCAAGTGGTACCGCGCATGCTCTCAGAACGCACTGGCCACCCTGTCACCACCGATCCCCGAATGTCCGAAACTTCGATGAGCCGTGGTGCACGTGGGGTGCGTGGGGTCTCAGAGGCGCCGTATGGACAGAATCGGCGCAGGAGTCTGACCTGTTGTCACCACCGCGCCCGACGCCTGAAGTATCTCGGGCCGTCAACAACGAGGCGGACGCGCTGCCCGCCCTGCGGCCGGCTGTGACCATCCGTCGCACCCGACCGATGAGCTACTGCGTCATGCGCGCCGACTTCGACCAGATCAGACGAACAGATCAGACTGCTGCCACACCTAGCGTGGGCCGACCATACCCCTAACGAAGCCCGCCAAACCGGCGACCGTCCACCCTGTACGCCTCTTCGGCATCCACCCCGGCGTCGCGGTGACTTACCTACACGCCGCGCTTGCCGGATGGTCGTGGGTACCGGACACACTTCATATGCGATACGATACGTCTCGTCTTGCGTTCGTGGCCTATAGAAGGGGCATCATGGAACACTTCGTCGACGCCGCACCCGGTGTACGCCTCTGGGCGGAAGGCCGTGGTGCCGCCGACGCGTCTCCGCTGCTGCTGATCATGGGTGCGCAGGCATCCGGCCTGGGCTGGCCGGACGAACTGGTGGACATGCTCGCCTCCCGCCATCGCGTGATCCGCTACGACCACCGCGACACCGGGCGCTCCACCTGGGCGTTCGACCAGCGGCCCTATCCCCTCCGCGAACTCGCCGATGACGCCCTCGCGGTGCTGGACGCCCTCGACGTCGAACGCGCCCATATCGTGGGCATGTCGATGGGCGGCATGCTCGCGCAGCTCCTCATCGCCGACCATCCCGACCGGCTGCTCAGCGCGACCCTGATCGGCACCAGCGCGCTCAGCACCGTCCCGTACGTCCAGCCGGACGAAACCCGGACCCCGCCCGAGGAACTTCCGGGTATCTCACCCCGCCTGCTGGAGATGTGGTCCCGCCCGGTGGCGGACCTCGGCCTGGAAGCAGAGTTGGAACGGCGGGTCGAGCACTGGCGGGTACTGGGTGGCGATCAGCTCCCCTTCGACGACGAGTACGCCCGCGCCCAGGAGTGGAAGGTCATCGCGCACACCGGGCACCACGCCACCAGCACCGCGCATGCCCGCGCCGACGCCTCCCACCTGGACCGCACCGAGCAACTCGCCCGGACCACGGTGCCCACCCTCGTCATCTCCGCTCCCGCCGAACCGGTCTTCCCGCCGCCGCATCCCCACCACCTCGCCCAGGCGATCAAGGGCGCACGCATCGTCGACATCCCTGGCATGGGGCACGCACTCCCCCGTGAGGTGCACGCGCCTCTCGCCGCCGCGATCCTGGACCACACCACCGAACGCTGATGCGCGGCAGGACCTGAGGACGGCAGGAAGCAGGCTCCGGCTGTCCCGCTTGGACGACTGCACAGCCGAGGAGATGACGGCCAGGCGCTCCACCCGCGTCCTCGCCGTACACGCGATACCCGGACGCGGTCCGCTCGGCTGACGCCCCCTGACTCCGGGGCGCGCGGGGACGCGTATGGCCCCTCCTCAGAACTGGCCGAGGAGGCGGACGTCCGGTGCGTCGGAGAGGAAGTCCAGGAGCAGCCTGTTGACGACCTCCGGCTTCTCCAGCGGCAGGGCGTGCGAGGTGCCGGGGACCACGGCGAGCTGGGCCTGGGGCAGTGCCCGTGCCATGGCGGCGCCGTGCTCCACGCGTACCTCGTCCCGGTCGCCCAGCATGACGAGCACGGGTACGGCGATCCTCTTGAGGTCGTCCAGGACCAGTCCGGGGCCTTCGCGCCACATCCGGGTCAGCTTCTCCAGGACGACGGGGAAGTGCTCGGGACCGTCCGGGGAGAGGGCCGCGTACGGCGGGTAGGACATCGATGTCAGCAGCCGCTGCGTCTCCTCGGCGTCGGCCGACATGACCAGCGTGGAGTCCTCCGCCCCTTCGTCGGTGGAGGTGCCGATCACCACGAGCTTGCTGACCAGGTCGGGGCGGCGCAGGGCGAGATGCAGTCCGACCACCCCGCCATCGCTCCAGCCGACGACCCGGACCGGGCCGGTGCCCCGTTCGTCGAGGAGGGCGGCGGTGTCGTCGGCCATGCCGGGGTAGGTCATGGGTCCGTCGAGGTCCTGGGTGCGGCCGTGGCCGCGGCGCTCGGGGGCCAGCACCCGGTACCGCTCGGCGAGTGCCGGGAGCTGGGCTGACCAGCTCTCCACCGTGACGCCGCCGCCGTGCAGCAGCAACAGCGGCCCGCCCGCGCCCGGTTCCTCCTTCTGCCCATTCGCCCCCTGTTCCTCGTAGTACGTGCGCAGGCCCCGCACCGTCACATAGGAGCCGGTCAACGTGTCTTCCTTTCGCACACGCAGGGAGCCGTCATCGGCCCGGACGAGTAGGTCCTTACGAACGGTACTGCGGTGGGACACGGTGGAGTGACGGTGCTGGAGCCGGGAGGGGCGGAACCCGATTGGCAGTCGCGGGGCCTCAGCCGCTGCCGGAGCTCGGCGACCTGCCCAGCGAACACCCGTACTCCCTGTTGCCGAGGACCGTCTCCCGGGGTCCCGACACCTTGGCACTCCTGTTCTCGGTGTCCCGCTCACCCTTTCGCACGCGGCGTCACGCTCCTGCTCGCGCGCCCCCTGGTCGGTCCCCGGTTTCCTCGTCCCGCGGAACGACAATGGCCTCCGAGGCACTCCCCCACGCCACTGGAGACATCCATGCCCACGCCTGCGCCCACACCTACACCCACGCCCACGCCCATGCCCATGCCCATGCTGGCCATCAAAGGTACGTATCGGATCATCAACACCCGGCCCGACGGCGACACCGTCTCCTTCCTGCCCCAGGATCCCGGCTTCTGGTGCGACGTGCCCGGCAGGAACCGGGTCAAGCGCAACAGCCGTGGCGGCGGTACGGTCCGGATGGACGCCATCGACGCGCTGGAGACCCACTACGAGGGGGTGGGCCCCGAAGAGGTGCACCAGCCGCTGAACCTGGGAGCTCGCGCCGCCCGCGACGAGTTGCTGTCCTGGCTGGGTTTCCACAGCATCCTCATGGACGAGAGGGAGAAGGTCGTCGCCTCGACCCCGGAGACCGTGCCCGGCTACGTCCTCGCGAGCGGTGCCGACATCTTCGGCCGCTGTATCGCCCTGGTCGGCCGGGGCGACCTGCCGCCGGGCGTCAAGAACGGCCGGCGCAGCATCGTGACCATCGACCACCTGCATCAGACAGCCAACCACCGCCTGCTCGAACTAGGCCTGGTCTACCCGACCTTCTACAGCAAACTCCCCGAAGCGCTGCGCGAGGACATGGCCGAAACCACCCGGCGGGCACGCGCCACCAAGGCCCCCAACAGCGTGTGGGCCAATGACGTGACCTTCGAGGACGGCGCCAAGATCAAGGACCTCACTTCCATCACCGCGCACCAGGTGATCCTGCCGAAGCTGTTCCGTCGGCTCGCGGACTACATCCGCCTCTTCGGCCCGTCCCTGACCTGCTTCCCCGCCTATCTGGCCGGCGAGAACGAAGAGTTCCGGCTGTCAGGGCAGGAGAAGTCCTTGCACGGGCTGCAGCACGTCATCAAGATCACCGACAACATCATCAAGATGACCCGGCCGATCGAGGACATCACCATCCTCGAGAAATGACGCCTGCGGGCGTCAGGTGGCGGTGGGCCAGGTCCGTGACAGGGCGGCGATTCCCAGCGGTGCAGGCGGAACTGAGGAGCAGGCCCTGATGGGCTTGCAGCCTTGCGGCCTTGGCGTCGTGGCCGCAGTGGCCGTCGTGGACCGACTACTCGAACAGCGCGGCCCGATGGCGGGTTTCACCACCGCCCTGGCCTGGCCAGGCCTTTCACCATCGTTCTCAGGGTCGCCCTCCACCCCCCGATGGAGGCCGTCCCCGGGGACAGTCCAGGGCCCAGCCCCTTCGCCCGCAGGAGGTCAGGGCTTCTGTCGCGTGGTGCGCTGGACGGTATGGCGATCGACAGGCGTACGGCGGTGACAGCCGTGACAGTGGTGACGGCTTGGGGGCTGGGGGCGCTCGCGTCGGAGGCCCTGGGGTTCCGGCCCCGCGACGGCGGCCCGGGCTCCCGGCCGATCATGGTTCAGGGCGAGTCGGCCATCCGCGGAAACATCCCTGTACGAAGGGACCGGCGGGCTTCCGGCGGTGCGTTGCTCGCGCTGGAGACCGACCGGCGCCCGCCCGCCTCCGGTTGGTACGCGACCTACGAGGTCGAGGTGCCCGCGCCGGGCCCGTACCGGCTGGAGGCGGTGGCCACCGTCCCGGTCGAACACCCTCAGGTCGAGGAGACCGGCTCGTACTTCGGGCTCGCGGTCGACGACGGGCCGCCGGTACCGGTCGCCCGTTCCCAGCCGTACTGGTACGAGTCGGCGCCCGCGTGGGGCGATCTGGCACGGCTGGACCTGGGGGTGGTGGAGCTGTGTGCCCCGCGGAAGGACCAGAAGCACCAGAAGCACCAGAAGCACCAGAAGCACACGATCACGTTCGTGGTGCACGAGCCGAGTGTGCTGTCGACGTCCACCGGATACCGCTTCCTCCTCGACCGTTTCACGCTGACCCCCGTGACACGGGTGGGCCTGACGGGAATCCACCTCGGTGATCCGGACACCTTGGGTGTCCACCGGGGCGACGACATGCCGGAGCTGCGCTTCGTGCTCCAGGCGCGGACGGAGCGGGCCCGGCGGCTGCCCTTCACCGTCACCGACTACTTCGGCGAGCGGGTCGCGGCCGGAACGGTGACCGTGCCGGCGGGCCGGGCTTCGGGGGCGGTGACGCTGCCCGAGCTGCCGCCGGGCCACTACCGGGTGACGTCGGCAGGGGTGACCGGCTGTTTCGCCCTGCTCCCCGAGCGCCGACCCGTTCCGGGCGGACGCTTCGGCGTCAACGCTTACGTCTTCTCGCTCGTACCGCCGTCCCGGCAGGTCCAGGTGATCGCCGAGGGCCCTGCCGACGGCAGCTGGACGGCGACTGCCACTGCGGACCGATGGTCGTTGTCCAAAGCGCCGAGCGGCCGACCAACCGCAGTCGTACTGCTGGATACAGAGACCGTCTGGCGATTGTCTACGCGGAACATCGATCCTGCGGATGCCTTGTCCCGCGCCCATGTGCAAGGAGATCGTCGGCTCGCCGAAGCCGCGTGCCAGATCGTGTCCATCGTCTACTGACCCGACGCTGGCCTCACCGGCTTCCACCGTGCCTGGCACCAACAGCGCCAGCGATGGGCACCGACATCACGCATTCAACTTCAGTAGTGCTCTGACCACAAACGTTCGCCGGGTGATCAGCGTCGTCGACAGGGTAGGCGCGATCGCGGCTTCCCCTGCGGATCGGTATGGGCGCACATCGGTGTCGATTAGTGTCGAGACTGTGGAGACGACACATCGGCCCGCCGCGCGGGTAATCTGCCTGGACGCTGCCCACCGCCTGCTTCTTCTCCACTGGCGTGATCCGTTTGATGGGGCATGGCTCTGGGAGCCGCCCGGTGGGGGAATCGAACCGGGCGAGACCCCGCTGATGGCGGCACGGCGTGAACTGGCCGAGGAGACCGGACTGGACCCGGCCGCGGTCCTTGACCGTTCGGTGCCGGTCGAGCGTGACGTGTGGTGGAACGGCAAGCGGTACGTCGGGCCGGAACACTTCTTCGTGGCCTATTTCACCAAGGAGCAACCGGCGTTGGTGCGAACCGGCCTGCTCCCCGATGAACGGGCCAACCTCCACAAGTACGCCTGGGTCGCGTGGTCCGACCTGGACTCGCTGTCGGATCGGATCGAGCCGCCGCAACTGTCGGCCGTTCTCGCCGCTCTGGTACCGGAGGGTCCTTGGCGCGATCTCGCTCTGTGACCCGGAAGGTTGCCGGGTTTCATGGTCAGGCCGCGTTGGGGAGTGGGCGTCCTCCCCAACGGATGCCCTTCTCGGAGCGGATGCGGGCGCGTTCTTTGCGCTGGGCGGCCAGTACGTCGGGGTGGCGGGCATTGGCGTTGCGCCAGCGCAGGTAGCCGTGCGGCAGGCGGGTCTGGACGGTGTGGTTCGGGTGGTTGGAGTTGGCCAGTGTGAACTGCCTGAGCGGTCCGAAGTGCGCCTCGATCGGGTTGGCCCAGGAGGCGTTGGTCGGGGTGAAGCACAGCTTGACCTTGTTCTTCCGTGCCCACTGCCGGATCGTGCTGCCCTTGTGTGCGGAGAGGTTGTCCATGATCACGTAGATGGGGGCGCCGTCCGGCCGCGCTGCCCGGATCGATTTCAGCGCGGCCAGGGACTGGGCGGCGCCCTTGTGACGGCGGTTGATGCCCCACAACGTGTCGTCGCCGACCGAGTAGCAGCCGTGGAAGTAGGTGACTCCGTGGGTCCGGTGGTAGGTCGCCGGAACCCGGTCGGGCCGGTCTTGCTTCGCCCAGCAGGAACCTGCGGTGAGGCGGATGCCGAGCGGTCCGAACTCGTCGAACGCGAAGACCCGGTCGGGAAAGTGCTCAAGGACCTGCTCGATCCGGTCCAGCTTGGCGTCCCGCTCAGGATCAGTGGATTCTTTCCACGTCTTGGTCCGCTGGAAGGTGATGCCACGGCGGGCCAGCAGGCAGCGCAGGGCCTCGCGGCCGATGCGGATCACCCGGCCGTGAACGCGCCGCAGGTAGGCGACGAGTTTCCGTAACGACCAGCGGGTGAAGGGCTGGCCGAGCTTGGCCGGGCGGGTAGTGGCCGTCGCCACGACGAAGGCTACGTCGTCAGGGCTGAGCAGGCGGGGACGGCCTCCCGCCCACTGAGACGTCTCACGATGCCAACTCGTCAAGCTGCTGCGGCCAGTTCGGAGGGAAAGGCGATGTGTTCGTCGAACAGTTCGCCTGCCTGAAGACAGTGGTAGAGCTGGCCGATCATGCGGTTGAACAGGTGACGTTGGGCTGCCGCGTGCCAGTCCCCTTGCTCGCGTCGGCGCCGGTAGTGGGCATCCGCTCCGGGAGAGGACCGCAGAGCGGAGAAGGCCCACAGGTAGCCGGCATGGTTGAGCCGGTCGTTCTTGACCATGCGACGTCCCACGTGGTGTTTCTTGCCGGACGCGCGGGTGACGGGGGCAGAACCTGCATAGGCCTTCATGCCACGGGCGTCGACGAACCGCTGGCGGTCATCGCCGATCTCGGCCAGCACCCGGGCGCCGAGCTGGACCCCGAGACCGGGGAAACTCAAGATGACTTTGGCGTCCGGGTGTTGGACAAAAGCCTCCTCGACCGCCTCGGCGAGCTCGTCAGCAGCAAGGCAGGCGGCTTCCAACTGCCGGAGGAGGGCGAAGGCCTGCTTGCCGAGCGCGTCTTCGACCAGCTGCGGCTGGCTCGCGTAGTCACCCCGGAAGACCTCGCGGAGCCGGTCGGCCTCGGCTTCGATGCCGCGGCTGCGCCCAGCGCGTTTGAGTGCGGACCGGAGCTGGGCGCGGGTGAGCCGGGCGGCCTGGCTCGGGGTGGGGGCGAGCTTGAGCAGTTCGCGTGCTTCGGAACGGCACAGGCCGTTGGTCCATCCGGCGAAGGCGTCCAGGGCGGCAGGGTAGTACTCGCGCAGCAGCGAGCGTAGCTGGTTGGCGATCTGCTGCCGGTTCCAGGTCGCGTCCTGCTGGGCGCGTGCGAGGACGGCAATGGCGCGTGCAAGGTCGGTGTCGGCCGGCAGCGGCCGGTGAATAGGCATGTCGGTGCGCAGGATGTTGGCCAGCACCAGAGCGTCGCCAGGGTCGGACTTCTTGCGCGAGACGCCGTGCCGGTCGCGGTAGCGGGCAGCGGCCATCGGATTGATCGCGAAGACCTTCCGATTGCCCTGTCGCAGAGCCGCGACCCGAACGTTCGGCGTGCAGGCGATCGCGGTGGAGGACCTGGACTTCGGTGCGGAGAAGACCCGGGAGAAACACGGCCGCCGCAAGCGCTTCCGGCAGCTGATCTCCGGCATGCCCACCGGCAAACTCCGCGCCCGGCTGGCCTCGATGGCCGACATCACAAGTGTCGCGGTCATCGCCGTGGACCCGGCCTACACCAGCCGCTGGGGCGCCCAGCACTGGCAGAAACCCCTCACCACCACGACGCGTAAGACCACTCGCCACGACGCTGCTGCCGTGGCGATCGGAAGGCGCGCCCAGGGACACCCGATCCGGCTGGGGGCACCTCCCAGGCCCTTAAGGCACTGGGGGAGGACGACACCGCCCCCTGCTCACCGGAGAGATGAGCAGGGGCATCGGACCGTCCAGGCCAGACCGGAGGTTCCTGGACGTGAGGAACCCCGCCCCCGCATCCCCGGACCACGGACACGATCCGTCGGGCCCGGTTGCGGAGTGAACGCGGGCAACCAGAACGCCCAACACCGTCCGGGGCGTTCGGCCGAGCATGAGACCTGGCAACAGGACTCACTCCCGCTCAGTCCCTAGGAACGGTAAGGACGAGTACCTCTCCGACGGCGTACAGCGTGCCCTCGGTCGCCCGCCGCGGACCTTCGCCGAGTTCGCCAAGTCCACTGCTTCCGGGGGCGGTTGGCCGTCGTAACCGCCCAGCCGGAACTGATGCTACCGGGCAGACGGATTCCGCAGCGGCGGAGACGAGGGTGGGGTGGCCCGTTGATGCCAGCCGTTCCAGGTGTGCCGCGAATGAGAGCGCACCGCTGGCCACTTGCCATCGTCACGGACTCTGCACAGACCGTAGCCATCCACGATGCGCTTTGGTCTACTGAGTGTCGTGTCCCCTATGGACGATCAGCGGGAAACCCTGATAGAGCATGCCTTCATGGCAGCGGCCGGGTCTGCGGTCCTTCTTGCCTTCTGGGTTGTCTGGGACTGGCCGTGGCAGCTGTTGCTGTTCCTTGCCGCCATCCTGGTCGTGACCGGCGTTTGGATCACCGCCACCTCTGCCGCCGACGCAGAGCGCGAATCACAGCGGCGGGAGAACAGCCGCTGGATCTTGATGGCCTGGGCGGACCGTAACGGGTGGAGTTGCGGAGCCGACTTGGCCGCGGTCACCGCCAGCAGCGCCGAACCCACCCATGAGGAGCGCTGGGAGCTGCCGGCGAGCCCGCACTTCCGCGGCGAGCTGTTCGCCGTGGGCCGCCGGGACGGCGTCGAGGTGGGCATCGTCTGCTCGACCGAGGACGCGGGCGAGATAGGGACCGCGTGGCTGACGGCGGTCGTGGTCCGCCTGCCCGAGGAGCGGCCGTCGACACGGTTGCGCGCCCGGGAGATACGCCGGCTGGGTCTGCCGGCGAACGTGGAGTCGGTGAAGTCGGTCGGCCGGGAGCTGTGTGTGAGGTACGAGGGCTGGCCCGGAAAGTGGACGCCGTTGGACGAGCAGGTCGACGCGGCCGTTCACCTGGCGGAGAGCCTGGGGAACGCCTGAAGGCACGCTCCCGCACTGACGGCCCAGTGCTTGTCGCACAGTGAGGGGTGCCCCGCAACGTGGTCACGTGCGGGGCGGCTTCCGTCGGACTGCGGTCCGATCGTGAGCTGACGGACCCTGCCCAGCCGTGAACAACTGGGCCGCCCGCAACGATGAGCCTTCCCGGGCCGGACGGCCGGCCCGGGCGGGCGGGCGGGGCAGGTCAGCGCAGTCCGGCGAAGAGATCGTTCTCGGGTATGGCCGCGCCGGTGGCGTCCTGGACACGTACGAAGGTCTCCATCCCCATCAACTCCCCGAACCTCTCCCTGCCCATCTTGAGGAGGAAGATGTTCTCGCCCTGACTGGCGTGCGCGGCCAACGCGTCGAACTTCTGACCGCTGAACGCGGTGGTGTCCACCCACGTGGTGACCTCGTCGTCGGGGAGGCCGATCTCGGCCATCGCGGCGGCCTCGGCAGGATCCGGCTCCGGCATGTCCTCACCGAACTCGCGCATGACTTCGCCGAACCGCTGCACCATCGAGCGGGGCATCGTGGTCCAGTACACCTTCGGTGTCAGCTCGGTCATCTCCAGCGCCGCCATCGTGATGCGGTGGGCCTGGATGTGGTCGGGGTGGCCGTAGAAGCCGTTCTCGTCGTAGGTGACGACCACATCAGGTCGGTAGTGCCGCATGAGTTCCGCGAGCCGGGCCGCGCCTTCCTGTACGGGGGTCTGCCAGAAGGATCCGGGTGCGTCGTTGCCCGGCCAGCCCGCCATCCCGGAATCGGCGTAGTCCAGCGTCTCCAGATCGCCGACCTTCAGGACTTCGCAGCTCGCCTCGAGTTCCTGACGTCGCATCAAGGCGACCGCCGCCGGATCGTGCCCGGGATCGCCCGGCTTGACACCCCCCGGCCCGTCACCGCAACCGCCGTCGGTACACGTCACGAGAACCGTACGGATGCCTTCGGCCGCGTACCGCGCGAGGACCCCGCCGGTGCTGGTGGCCTCGTCGTCGGGGTGGGCGTGTACGGCCATGAGCGTCAAGGGCCGGTCAGTCATGAAACAGTCCTCCTGCAGAAGTACGTCTTGGTATCACTTGCTATGTCTTGGTCCGAGTGTGCGGCGGGGCGTACCGCCACCCTGGGGCCCGGATCCAGATGGGGCAGACGACCTGCTGGTCTCCGTGCTCCCCAACCGCGCGGCGCCGGTCCCTCCGTCGATGCAACCATGCCGGACGGACCGGCTGTTCCCGGCGCGGCCCGCATGTCTCAGCTCAACAAAGCCAGTCGACCCCGAAACACTGACCAGGTCGGACCCATGTCGGCATCACCATCGTGTACCGGCAGACCACCGGGGCCTCGAAACGCCGGGCCGACGCTGTCCAGGCCGCCCGCGAGCACGGGATCGTCGACGCTCGCGGAGGCCGCCATCACATACCGAGCGAACAAGGGACACCGGGGCGCGGGCGGCACGGTCCGTCTCCTTTACCGCGCCGACCCGCATCACGAGCCTCGTCCAGGCGTGTCCCCACACTGGACCCCCGGGGCAAAGCAACACGGTTCGCTCCCTTAAACCCGATTGGTCCACCTAGTACAGCAATTTCGTTACCTCGCCCATTTCATCCCGGTTGGGTGCGCTAGCGGCGACCGACGGGCGCCGCCCTAAGGGAAGGCAGCCAATGAAGGGGATTCTCCGGACGGCATTTGTCGTGGCGTCCGTTGTGGGCGCCGCGGTGTTCGGCGGAGTCGCGTCGGCCGACGAGGGCGACACGTTCCAGCGCGATTCCACCACCATCTCGACGTCGAACAACCTGGACCACAACTGTGGCCAGGTCCGCTACGGATTCTGCAACCAGACCAACACCTTCAACCCCGTGGTGAACCTGAGCATCCGCGATCTCCTGCTGGGCAGTGGCGATGACGACGGCGACACCGGCAGTTCCGGCAGCAGCGGTTCCTCTGGCTCTTCGGGCAGCAGCGGCTCGTCGGGCAGCAGCGGTTCCTCGGGCTCCTCGGGCAGCAGCGGTTCTTCGGGGAGCAGCGGCGCCTCGTCCTCGGGCGGCGGCTCCTCCGGCTGAGCACGTCACGGGCGGCAGCCCGCCCATGTCGACGTAACGGAACCGGACCCGGCGAACAACGGAGCGCAAGCGAATGACAGGCTCTCAGAGCAACTCTTCCCGGGTCCGGTCCGGACCGGCCGCGGCGGTATTGGTCTCCGCCGCCGTGATCATGCTGGGGGCCGTGGCCTGGCACGTGGCGGCGGTGTTCCTCGCTCTCGCGCCGGAGAACGGGATCTCACAGACATACAAAGAACAGATCGACGGATACTCCAGACCCACCTTCGCCAGAGACTGGAAACTGTTCGCTCCCAACCCCCTCCAGGAGAACACCGCGGTCTGGGCACGCGTCGAGTCGGCGTCACCCGACGGCCGCCGCCAGGTGAGCGACTGGGTCGACCTCACCGGACAGGACATCGCGGCCATCAGAGGCAACCCCCTGCCGAGCCACACACATCAGAACCTGCTCCGCCGCGCCTGGGAGTTCTACGCGAAGACACACGACCTGCGCGACGGTCGCCGTGTGGACCGGCGCGGCGACCTGTCGGAGCAGTACCTGAAGCGGATCGCGCTCCAGCGCCTCGGTCGCGGAGACGGCGGCGGAACTCAAGCCGTCGCCATCCAGTTCCGGCAGCAGGTGACACCGGTGCGACCACCCCACTGGGACACGCGCGACGCGGGCACCGGTGTCATGGTCCCCGCGGCGGCTCCGGGCGCGCAGCCCTGGTGGCCGGTGAGGGAACACGACTACGAAGGGCTGGGGCTGTGACCAAGCGCCTCACCGCACTCACCGCACGTACGGCCCACCTCCTCGACCTCGCGACCCGGACCCGATTCCCCTACCAGGCCGCCACGATCCGCATCGGCTTCTCGCTTGTCTTCGCCACCTTCCTCATCCGCGAATGGCCCCACCGCCGCACCCTCTACGGAGACCACAGCCCCTGGTCGCGGGAGATGGCTCTGCGCGTCATCGGCGAGGACCAGGCCTTCACCGCACTGGCCTGGTGGCCGGGCCACTGGTGGTTCGAGACCGTCTACCACGGCACCCTCCTCGCGGCGCTGCTGCTCATGGTCGGCTGGCGCAGCCGTGCCATGTCGGGGCTCTTCATGGTCGGTGTGCTGTCCCTGGAGTTCCGTGCCCCCTACCTGGGGGACGGCGGTGACAGCGTCTTCATCACCATGGCGGTCTATCTCGTCCTCATCCGCTGCGGTGAGGTCTGGTCACTGGACGCATGCCGTCGGCGCGCCGGTGCGGAGGACCGGTCCGGTCCGTTGCTGTGGCAGCTGACGGGCGTACTGCTGGGACTGGTGCTCGGTCTCCCCGACTTCGGATGGGCGGGGCTGCTGTGGGCGTTGTGGGCCGGATGCGGTCTGCGGTTCGCGGCCGACCGCTGGTTCCCCCGACACGAGGCCCGGACCGTGCTGGACGGTCTCACGGCCATGCTGCACAACGTCGGGATGCTCATCATCGCGGTGCAGGTCTGCTTCATCTACGCCACCGCCGGCTGGTACAAGATCCAGGGATCGCGCTGGCAGGAGGGCAGCGCGCTGCACTACGCGCTGCACCTGGACCACTTCCGTCCCTGGCCGATGCTGTCCGATCTGTTGGCGGCCGGGATGATTCCGGTTGTCCTCCTCGGCTACGCGACAGTCGCCGTCCAGGTCGCCTTCCCCTTCACCCTCGCCTCCCGGAAGATCAAGAACACCCTGCTCGCGGTGATGATGGTCGAGCACGCCGGCATCGCGGTCGTCCTGGGACTGCCGTTCCTGTCCGCGGCGATGATTGTCTGCGACGCCCTGTTCCTGCCGACCGCGCTGCTGCTTTGGATCGACTCCCGTCTCGACCGCAGAGGTCTTCGACCCGGGAGCGGCAGTGAGGTCCCGGCGGCCGTTCCTTCCATTCCTGAAGGCAGGAGGCCCGAGCCCGCGAAACACCTCGGCCGGTGACTTCAGCGGCAGGCGAGCAGCGACGCGGGGAGTCAGGGGGGGGAGGACCGATCGAGCAGGGCGGTTCTTTGGGTGACCGGGCACGCATGACGAGCGGAAGCGGGTGTCCGTATCGTCGTCCGACCGGGGCAGGCGGGCGTCCATCGGAACTCCCCGCCTCGCAGCCCCTATCGATGCGGCTCTCCGGGACCGCCCCCGCCCAGGAGTTGATGGACGGTTCCGTCCATGTCCAGGTGGAGATTCTCGGTACCAACGGGCACCACCGCGAGGGTTTTCAGGAGGAAGGCGTCCAGGGCTCGCGCCGAGGCTGCCACGACGGCCTTCTCCCTCTTCGGGGACCGGCGCAGCGCGATGAACGTCTTCCTACCCTTTGAGTGTCGTGACGGCCAGACCTGGACGTCGCCGACGCCGGTGAGCCCGTGCTGTCCGTTCAGGAGGAGATCGCGGCCGAGCACCCACCGCACGGTGTCGTCAGCGCCCATGTGGAACGTCAAGGACACCGCGTACGGATCGGTGCACTTGTAACACAGATCGACCATCACGGGCTGGTCCACTCCCTCGGCGACGACCAGGCGGACAAGTATCCGGGACACCACCAGAGTGAGACTGTCAGGTTCTCTCATCACATCACCGCTCGCTGAACCGGTGCCGTCAGGGAGACGCAGGGGACCAGGAGGGGGTAAGTCACCGTGGTGCCCATCTGCGCCAGTCAGGCCTCACGATCCTCAAGGGCGCGCAAAGCTCTGTCATCAGTCAAATGACCCTGAGGTCTTCTACGTTCGTCGTCGGCGTGCGCTGAAACCGCATGGGGGATCGCGACGGTCGAGGCGCGGGCGGTGCCCGGTGACCGCACAGGTCGGCGGGATGACCGTGGGAATCGACCTCGGCGGAGGCATCATCAGCAGGGGCCGGCTCTTCCGCGGCTCCTTCGGCATGGCGGGCGAGATCGGCCACTACCGGGCGGTCCCCGACGGACTCCCGTGTCGACGACCCTGGCGATGAACAACACCTTCTATCACTGGGGCGTCGTCATCATCCCTCCGGACCGGGTTATGCCGACGCCATCCAATTCGAGCGGGCAATCCGTACGGCACCAGCCATGTGTCCCACAACGGCGAGGTCTCTCCGGCGAAGACGGAACTGGCCGCTGTCGAGTTCCAGACCCGCCGGGTCGTGGACATCACGCGACGGCTGCGGACGAGGAAGCAGTGACGAGGGAACAGCGAGGAGGGGACAGCGAGGGGGGCAGCGAGGGGGATCACGGGAGGATCCGGCCGTCCCCTCCCGGTCCGGCGGGCTGGAGAGCGGCGAGCACTGCGGCGAGCTTGCCGCGGCTCGTGATGCCCAGGCGTGGATAGATCCGGTACAGGTGGGCTCCGACGGTGCGGTGTGAGATGAACAGGCGCTGGCCGATCTCCCGGTTGCTCAGCCCTTGTGAGGCCAGCACGGCTATCTGCATCTCCTGGGCCGACAACTGCTCGGCGGTGTTGGCGTGCCGCCGCCGGCTCGACTCGCCGGCGGCACGGAGTTGCTCGCGGGCCATCTCGGCCCAAGGCCGGGCGCCGGCCTGGTCGAACGCGTCGCGGGCACCGCGCAAGGGGTTCCTGGCGTCCACGTTGCGGCGTTGGCGGCGTAGCCAGCGGCCGTGGTGCAGGTGCAGCCGGGCCCGCGACAGCGACCAGCCGGCGGGCAGCGCGGTGAGTGCCGAGGCGTAGCGCTCCTCGGCCGTGTCGTCGGGGGCCAGCACGGCGTCGGTGTAGGCGTGTGCGACCACCATCATCTCCGAAGGCAACAGGCGGGCCAGTTCCGGCAATTCCGCCAGCAGTTCCCGGGCCTGCGGGACAGTGCCCGCGGCCACCGCGGCGTCCGCCAGGTCCGGCGCGAGCAGCCAGCGGCTCACCGAGTGGTAGTGCGGGTCGGCTGGATCGAACGCGCGCGCGAGAAGCTCGTACGCCTCGGTCGTGCGGCCGTCGAAGAGGGCGAGCAGGCCGTCGACCTGTTGTGCCATCACCGTGGCGAACGGCATGCCGGGGAAGAGTGCGTGGGCCCGCAGTTCGCGGATCGTGCGCGCGGCGGCCTCGGTCTCGCCGCGCAGCGCCGCCACCAGGCCTCCCGTCGCCTTCACGCCCAGCCAGACGATCCATTCCCCGGTCTCCTCGGCCAGGGCGAGCCCTTCGCCGGATTCCTCGCGGGCCCGGTCGAGCTGACCGAGGTACGCCCGCGGCCAGCTGCCGGCCAGGGAGCGGGCCAGCAGCCCGAGTCTGCCCTGCGACCGCCACGCGGCGGCCGCCAGCGACAGGTAGCGGGCGGCGCGGGTGGTGTCACCCAGGACCATCGCGCCGCTGCCGAGGAAATGCAGGATCCGGCCGTCCTGGCTGTCCGGTTCGATGGCGTCGAGCCGCGCTATCACCTCGGCCCCCTGTCGGTACGGTTCGGTGTACGCCCGTACCGTCAGCGCGTGGGGGCCGTTCGGATCGGGGTTGCAGCGGGCCAGTTCGGCGGCGGTCTCGGCGCGCACCTGTGCGTCGCCGTCCTGGAAGAAACATCGTGCGGCCGCGCGCCACAGCAGGTTCTCGGCGACGTCCACGCCTCCCGCGTCGTACGCCCCGGCCGCCGTGGTGACCATCTCCCGGATACGTCCTTGCGGTTCGCCCGGGTCGAACGCGGCCTTGTCGGACACGACCATGAGGCGGGCCCGCTCCAGTGGGCCGAGCTCGCGCATGTCGGCGCGGTCCAGCAGCAGCTGGGTGTGGACGCGGTCGTTGATCTCGCTGGCCAGCTCCACCGCCCGGATCAGGATGCCGGTCCGGCGGTGCGCGTCGTGGACGAGGTCGGCCGCCCGGCGCAGGGCCGGGACGGCGGCCGCCGGCTTTCCCCGGGCCTGCGACGCGTCGGCGAAACGCTCCAGCCGGGCGGCCAGTTCCTCGTCCGGGCCGAGCGTGGAGGCGGCCAGGTGGACGAGTTGCCGCTCGGGCATGTCGTCCATCGCCGCCGCGAGGGCGCGGTGGGTGGCCAGCCGGTCCCCCACGGTGGCGCGGGTGTAGATCGCCGAGCGCATCAGCGGATGCCGGAATTCGAGGGTACGGCCGATCAGGGTCACCAGGCCCGCGTCGACCGCCTCCTGCATGGTGTCCACGGGGACCGTCGAACCGGAGAGACGACTCGACACGTCCAGCAGCCGGTTCAGCGGGGCGTTCGGCTCGGCCGCCAGAGCCAGGAGGAACGTACGGCACTCCCGGCTCGCCGAGTCGGTACGCGCGGCGAACGCCTCCTCCAGCCGCTGCGGCAGCGGTAGGTCGTCCGGCTCCGTGGGCACGCCCTTGACCGCCTTGGGCAGCTCGACCAGGGCCAGTGGATTGCCGGCCGCGCGCTCCAGGATGAGGGCCCGCACCGGCGCCGACAGGCCGGGCGCTCCGGCGTCGAGCAGTTCGGCGGCGGCCGTCCTGCCGAGCGGTTCCAGATGGACGTCCGGGTACGCGCTGAGGCTGTCCGACTCGGGGTAGTGGATCCGGGAGGCGACGATGATCAGTATGGGGAGGTCGCGGGTGCGCCGGGCGACGAACCTGAGCACGTCCCGGCTCGAAGAGTCGATCCACTGCAGGTCGTCGACGAGCAGCAGAAGTGGCTGCCGGTCGGCCGCGTCGGCGAGCAGTTCGAGTACGGCCATACCGACCTGGAACATCTGGGGTTCGGTCTCCGTGGCGCTCAACGCGTTGCCCAGCGCCAGCCGGTGTGGGGGCGGCAGGTTCTCGATACCGCCGGCGGCCGGTTGCAGCAGCAGTTGCAGTGCGGCGAACGGAAGCCACAGTTCGGACTCCACACCGGATGCGCTCAGCACCCGGAAACCGCTCCCGGCGGCTTCGGCGCCGACGGTGCGCAGGAGAGCCGACTTGCCGACGCCGGCGGTGCCGTGGACGAGCAGCGCGCCGCCGTGCCCGGCCGCCGTGCCCGCCAACACCCCCCGCAGAGTTCGCAGTTCCTCGTCCCGGCCGATCATCGTGCGCATGCTGGTTCCGGTCTCCGGTCGGTTTCCGACGCCGTTCCACGGCGAACTCCGTGTCATGTTGCGGATTTCCCCCATACAGACCGGGGAGCGCGGCGATGTGTGACAGAAGCCCGGTGTGATGTGTGTCTCGGCTCGACGCGCCTCGGCCATGTGCCGGATCGATGTCCGTGAACCGGTCGCGGCGGGTGTCACACCGGGGGCAGGTGGTCTGTCCTATGGGTGAAAGCGGGCGCGAGGGCCATGGCCTGGTTCTCGTGCTGAAGCCTTGAGGAGGTCCCGACCATGCCTGCAGTGACTGTCGAGAACCCACTGGCCCTCCCCCGGGTCTCCGCGCCCGCCGAGGCCGTCTCCCGCCCCGTGCTCGCCGTCACCACCGCGCCGAGCGGGTTCGAGGGCGAGGGATTCCCGGTGCGCCGCGCCTTCGCGGGGATCGACCACCGGCACCTCAACCCGTTCATTCTGATGGATCAGATGGGCGAGGTGGAGTCAGCGGCCAGCTCGGAATCCCCACGTACGGCCAGTTGTGATGTCACTCTTGGCTACGTCCCGGGCTCGACGTCTGCCCCGACCGGTCACATGCGGATGGACGTGACCGGTTGTCGGGCCACATCAGTGCCAGGCACGGGCGATCAACTGTCCGCGGAGTAGGCGTCGGCAAGGGCCTCGCCGAAGAGTCGTCCGGCGAGTTCCAGGCAGCGCATCCGGGCAGGGGAGAAGTCGTAGGGCATCTTGGTGATCGCTGTGGCGGCACTCATCTCTGTGCCCTCCTCCCCTTTCAGGTCGGCGTCGTAGATCTCGAAGATCTTCTCCTCGGCCGCGTCGAGACCAGCTGCCTCGATGGCCTGATTCAGGGCCATTAGGTGAGCGCATCGCTGTACGGCGAGCTCTTCGACGCGCGGGTCGTCGGGTTCGACGCCGTCGTCGAGAGCGGCCTCGGCCGCCTCAAGACGGTCCTCCTCGGCCCGCAGGTCGGGGTGGGTGGCCAGCACGATGAACGTGCCGGCCTGGATGGCGGCGCCCAGCGGCCCGAAGATCCGTTCCGTGACTAGCAGGGCGTCCAGATCGGAGGGGCGCAACGCTCCCGGGGGCAGGTGGCTGAGCCGGTCCGTGACCAGTTCGGAGAGAAGCCCCAGTGGGCTGCCCACCGCCTGCAGGCGCTGGACAGCCGCGCGCCGACGTTTGATGGCGGCCTCCTGCGCCGCCAAGGTTTCCTCCAGCCTGCTCAGGACCGACTCGATATCCGGGGCTTGGTCCAGGGCTTCGTCTCCGGCTTCGTCCCGGGCTTCGCCGAAGGCGGCCCGCATGTCGTCCAGGCTGATACCGGCATCAGCCATCTTGCGGATCCACAGCAGGCGGGTCATGTCGTCATAGCCGTAGCGGCGGCGGCCGTCCCCACCGCGCTCGGGCTCCGGCAGCAGACCGATCTCGTGGTAGTGGCGGATGGCGCGTGGGGTGATCCCGGCGAACGCAGCGGCATCACCGATCTTGACCTGCCGGGGAGGCGTGAGGGAGGGGTACATCGCAGACAGAGCCTTTCGTGCTGTGGTGCCCCGACCCCACCACATGCCGCTACGGCATGTGCAACAACCCCGTCCAGGTGCCACCGGAGCCAGGCCCTGGCTGCCGCCGGGACCGATCAAGAACGACGAACCATCCGGGAACGCAGAGTGACCATCGGCGGCCAGATCGCTCCCCGCCAAGTGGCCGCCGCTGGAGAATTCCCACGGTTCTGATCCGCTTCTTGTGGTTCGGTAACGGCGAGTGACGGCGCTCAATCCAGCCCGGCCGTATCCGTCCCTATTTGGCGAGTCTGCGGTAACAGATGAGGGTGCAGGCGATGCTGGTGGAGGCCAGGAAGTGGTCGGCTTTGCGTTCGTAGCGACGGTGCAGGCGTCGGCATCCGGCGAGCCAGGACATGGTGCGTTCGATGGTCCAACGGTGGCGGCCGAGCCGCCGGGGTCTCGAACCAGAACTGCTGATCGTCCTGGAACATCAGCTGCCGCATCGCATCTCCCTCTCGAGGAGGGCCTGGAAGGTGTGCGGGGGCCGACCGGTGAGGCGCTGGACGGTGTCGGTGATGCGGTCCTCCGCCCCTCCGGCGATGGCACGGTCCATGCCGGCCAGCATTGCGGCGAACTCCACCGGCACCTGCGTCGTGAGGCGATCGCGCATCTCCTCGTAGGACAGACGGCGGTGGACCACGGCCCGACCGGTGACCTCGGTGATAATCGCGGCGATGTCGTCGTAGCGGAGTGCCTCGGGTCCGGTGAGGACGAGATCGGTGTTGGGCGCTTGCTCGTCGGTCAGTGCGCGGACGGCCACGGCCGCGATGTCCTCGGCGTCGACGAAGCCGACCCGGCCCCCTTGGGTGGCGGTCCAGATGATGCCCTCGTCGCGGATGCTGCGAGCGTGCGCGTGCGTGCCGGTGAAGTTCTGCATGAACCACGAGGGCCGCAGTACCGCCCACTGTTCGAACAGATCGGGCAGGGCCTGGTGCACCGTTCCCACTGCCGGGCCGCCCTCGGGGATGGCCGAGGAGCACAGCAGCACCGCGCGGCGCACGCCGACGGTGCGGGCCTGATGGAGGAACGGCAGCACGATTGCCGCGGGGTCGGAGTCGCCCAGGGGCGGTATGAGGTAGACGCGGTCGACGCCGTCGAGGGCGGCCGCGTGGGTGGTGGGGTCGTACCAGTCGAAGGGGGCCGGCTCGGTGCCGGCGACCGGGGTGGCCCGGCGGCTGGCGGCTTTGACGCGGTGCCCCGTGGCCGTCAGCTGTGCGGCGGTGCGGCTGCCGGTGGTGCCGGTGGCTCCGATGACCAGAGTGGTGCCGGCGGTGGTCATCGGCTACTCCCGGCGAAGTCGGCGCCGGGTTCCTGGACGGCGAGGGGGTTCCAGTAGTCGCGGTAGGAAGTGATGTGTCCGTCTCGAACGGTCACGACGGCGATGTAGGTCATGTCGAAGGGAGCATCGCTTTCCACCAGACGGCCGACACCGCGCATCTCGACCACGATGGTCGCCGGATCGGTGGTCTGGTGGATCCGCAGGTCGGGGAAGTCGTGCAGGTCGATGTGGTCGGGGTAGTGGCGCATGTAGGCGGCGATGGCCTCCTTGCCCTCCAGACGCCGGGGCCAGCCGTCGGGGGCGAAGGGGAACTCCATGAGGCCGTCCTCGGCCCACAGGGCGACCCACGCGGGAATGTCCTTGTCGAGCAGCAGTCGCAGGCTGTGGTGGTAAAGATCCGCCGGGGAGGTCGGTGCGGACATGGGTATCCTCCAGTCATAGAATCCGGACCCTTGGTCCGGTTCAACGATATGGACCACGGGTCCGTTTTGCAATTGGAGGAGCGGCATGCCCGAACGCCAGTCGTCTCGCAAGGACGCCATCCGTAACCGGGATGCCGTGCTCGCGGCCGCCGACGCCCTCTTCACCCGCCGTGAAAGTCCCGAAGACGTCACCATGGCCGACGTCGCGGCTGCGGCCGGCGTCGGCAAGGGCACACTCTTCCGGGCCTTCGGCGATCGCGCCGGGCTGCTCCGCGCGCTGTACGCGGCACGGCTCGAACCGATCAGGCAGGCCGTCGAGACCGGCCCGCCACCCCTGGGGCCCGCGACCCCACCGCGGGATCGCGTACCCGCCCTGCTCGACGCCGTCCTGTGCTTCAAACTCGACAACCGGCGCCTCGCGCTGGCCCTGGAGGAAGGCGGGAGCAGCAGCCCGTACCGGGCGGAACACTACGAGCGGTGGCACAGCCTGCTCCGAGGCGTACTGGAGCAGATCCCCGGCCTGACCGACAGCGACTTCACCGCCCACGCCCTGCTCGCCGCCACACGAGCCGACCTCGTCGAGCACCTGGCCGGAGAAGAGCGTATTCCGCGGGAAAGAATGCGGGCACAGTTGGCGAACTTCGTCACCAGCGTCCTGGCCTCCGGCCCACTGCAAGGGTTGACCGCCGAGGAGTGATCGAGGATCGGGCGAGTCCTTGATCAGTGGGGCCTATCGCAAACGACCCTATGCCCGAGCGAGATCAACAAAAGGCCGCTGGGCCGCCGTCGATCTTCGATCGGTTCTCAGAACCCGTTCTCACGTAAACGTGGTCCGAACCCTCTTCTGAGACTTGTGTTGTACGCGGATTCCAGGCTGTGACTGACACTCAGGACCCCTTGCCGAGCGACGCGGACGAGGTAGAGCTGCACCCCTGCCCCCGCTGTGATGTTCAGCCCGGCTCGCCCTGCCGCTGGAAGGGCGGCGCGGTCGCCGGCGCGTACCACACGGGTCGGTTCACAAAGGTGCCCCGTCTCGCGAAGCTGCTGCGGGTGCAGACCCCGGCCGACCGCGGGCCGGGTCAACCGTGGCGGCCCGGCACCCCGCCCCCCGCCCAGCCGTCGCGGACACCCCAGGCGCGGACATTCGCATCGGGTACGCCCGTTGCTCGCACCTGAGCCAGGAACTCGACTCCCAGCTCGACGCGCTCACCGCGCACGGCATCCCGCGCGACAAGGTGTTCAGTGAGAAGATCAGCACCCGGGTACGGGTGCGCCCTCAGTTCGAACAGGCGCTGCGTACGGCGCGGGAGATCAAGGCACACGCCCCGCACTGCCGGGTCATCATCACCGTGTACGAGATGAAGCGGCTGGGCCGCGACGCCGCCGAACTCACCGCGCTCGCCGACCACCTCACCGCCCACGGTTTGGTGCTGGCGATGCTCGCCGGGCCGCTGCCCGGCATCTACGATCCCATCGGGCCGGGGAAGCTGCTGTTCGCGTTCTTCGCCGCCATGGCGGCGACCGAGCGGGAGAACATCCGGGAGTCCACGCTCGAAGGGCTCGGCACCGCGGCCCGCAAGGGCAAGCACGGCGGCCGACCGCCGGTCATCACCGACGACATGCTGCACACCGTGCTGCGGAGGAGGGCGAACGGCGAGTCCGTCGAGCAGATCCAGCCCGACCTCATCATCCCCACCGGCAAGCGCAAGGGACAGAACCCCTCGGTGGCCGGCGTCTCCCGGGCACTCGCCGAGCACGCCAGGCGTGAGGCATACCCCGCAGCCGTCGAGGCAGCACACGCCGACTTCGCCGCCCTTCAGAACGGTGAAGTCTCCTGTCCGCGCACGGAGACCGAGCCCGCTCAGTGACGAGCGTGCCACGTCAGCGGCTACCGCTAGTTTCCGTTCGGATACTCCCCGAGGGCCGGAACAGCGTCCTCAACGCGTTCGGGACGCCGGACGAGGCGGTGCCGGTCGTCGAGAGGCCCGGCTGCACGTAGACCGGCTACCGACGGCGGAGCGTCGGGCTCGGGCATGGACCGCACCGGGGTCCTGACCGCCTGAAACCTCAATAGTCGACGGCTACGAAGCCGGGCAACTTTCCCTCGCCTTCACGAGCATCGCCTGCACCCTCATCTGTTACCGGCGGCTCGCCTGCTGATGTGGGCCCGCAGCAGATTCACCGCCAGGTCGTGACCGTAGTGGGCGGCCATGTCGAGGGGGGTGTGACCGCCCGGATCCGCGAGCTCCGGGTCAGCGCCGAAGACCAGCAGCACAGCAGTGATGTGAACGGTCAGTGGCTCACCGCTCTGCAGGGACCCGTCGCCCTCGGCATCGATGGCGTGCGTCAGCAACGTCATGTCGCTGAAGACCTCGTCGGGATCAGCGCCGTCGGCCAACAACCGCGCCAGGGCCTCCGCATCGTCGTGCTCGACCGCGTGATGGGCGGGTGTCCAGTAGTCACTCACCAAGGCATTCAACCGTCATCGCAACCCGTCTGCCAGCGACTATCTCCGTTGGCAAAAACCAATTGGATGGCTTCTAGGTCTGGTGCGGTGGGAGAGAGGAGAAGGTGGGGCGGCTGCCCTGGTGGAGGGGGCAAGGGCAGCCGCCCCTCGGGGATGGTCAGCTGACGGGCACGAGGCGCCACTGCTGGCAGGTGTTGTTCAGCCAGGACCACTGGCGTACGTCGGCGCCGTTGGCCGTGGAGCAGTTGGCGACGTCGGCGACCTTGCCGGTGGACTCGTTGACGATCCGTACGTAGTCACCGGTGGCCGTGTACACGAGGCGGAACTTCTGGCAGTTGTTGTTCAGCCAGGACCACTGGCGGATGTCGGTGCCGTCGGCGGAGCCGCAGCCGGCGACGTCGGCGACCTTGCCGGTGCCGACGTTCACGAGTCGGCTGGTGTCGTTGCCCTGGTCCTCGACGCGCCACTTCTGGTTGGCGCCCGTGTGGCACGCCCACTGCTGGATGTTGGCGCCGTCGGCCGAGTCGCCGCCCTGGACGTCCAGGCACTTGCCGCTGCGGCGGTTCACCAGCTGGTAGGCGGTCGGGGTGGCGGCCGTCTCTCCGGAGGGGCCGGGCAGGGTGGTGCCGAGGGCGACCGGGGTGCCGAAGTTCGGGGTGCCGTCGGCGTTCCAGGTGAACTTCTGGGCGCGGGTGGTGCGGGCGTTGCCGCAGCCGCCGTTCGTGGTGCTGTTGGCGTGGTAGACGAGCCAGTTCTCGGTGCCGTCGGGCGAGGTGAAGAACCCGTTGTGGCCGGGGCCGTAGACCCCTGCGGCGTTGTCGCGCTGGAAGACGGGGGTCTGCTTCTTCGTCCAGGAGGCGGGGTCGAGGGGGTCGCTGCCGGTGTGCTCCAGCTGGCCGAGCTTGTAGTCCGGGGTGCCGCAGAAGCTCGCGGAGAAGGAGAGGAAGGTCCGGCCGTCGTGGTAGAGCGGCTCGGGGCCCTCGTTGACGGGGGTCTGCACGGTCTCCCAGCTCAGGGTGGGGCTGGAGATGATCGTGAAGTTCTGGTCGGCGAGCGTGTACGGGTTGCTCATCGGGGCGATGACCAGGCTCTGCTTGCTGCCGCCGATGAAGCCGCTGCCCACCAGGTACAGCTTGCTGTCGTGCTTGAGGACGGTGGCGTCGATGAGCCAGCCGCCGGGGGTGAGATTGGTGCCGGTGAGGGAGTTCTTGTAGGTGTACGGGCCCATGGGGTCCGTACCGGCGCTCTCCAGGACGTGGGTGCGCTGGGAGTCGCAACAGGCGACTCCGGACGGGCCGGCGGAGTAGTACAGGTACCACTTGCCGTCGAGGAAGTGGATCTCCGGCGCCCAGATGTTGGTGTTGCGGCCGGCTGTGGTGTCACTCCAGACCTGGACGCTGGGAGCGGTGGACAGACCGGCCAGGGTCGGCGACTTCCGCATGGTCAGCACGCCGGTGAAGGTCGTGGTGATCAGGTAGTAGTCGCCGTTGTAGTACTCCAGCCAGGGGTCCGCGCCCTTCTGCGACTTGACCGGGTTGGTGAACGGCCGGCCGTCGGCCGCGCCGGCGGGCTGCGTGGTGACGAGTGAGGCGAACAGGGCGAGCAGAGCGGCCCCGAGAATGAACCAGCGACAGGTGCGGAGCACGGCAAGTTCCTTTCGGACGCATGGCTTCGAAATCACGAACCCTGTTCGCGACTTCGGTCAGGAGGTAGAGCGCAGGTCGAGAACCGGTCGACGGAACGGAAGTCGAGTAACGGGAGGTGATCAGGCCCAGGGGCCGACGGCCGTGAAGGAACTGTCGGCGCGGAAGGTGGCGTTGTCCTGGAAGGTGTCGACGCGCAGCTCGAAGTTGTGGTGGCGGAGGTAGCGGCCCGGGTAGTTGTACGACTCCAGGCTGACCGAACCGGTGGCCGAACCCTGTCGGGCGCAGTAGGTCGCGTCCCCGTTGAAGACCGCCGTGCCGTTGCTCGCGTCGAAGCGGACCCGGAAGTCCTTGTGGCGCAGGTAGCGGCCCGACGAGTCGCGGAACGAGTAGCAGGCGGAGTCGGCCAGGCCGGGGACGACGGTGAAGGTGGCGCTCTGCTTGACCGCCGTGGTGCTGGCGGACGTCACCGGGTCGACATAGCCGAGGCTGTCGGAGCGGGCGACGGCGTAGCGGCCGGTGAAGTTGACCGACTGGAGCGAGCGGGTGGTGTTCGTCGGCAGGGTGGCGCCGACGGAGACCGGGGGGACGCTGCTCAGGGTGGGGACGACCTTCTTGATCAGGCCGGCGGAGTCGAACTCCAGCCTGTCGACGGTGGTTTCGCGGTGGGTGCCGTCACCGCCGGGGATGGCGAAACGGTGGTACGCGATGTACCAGTCGTCGGTGTTCGGCACCTGCACCACGGAGTGGTGGCCGGGGCCCTTGATACCGAGCGCGAGGTTCTTCTCCAGGATCACTCCGCGCTTGGTCCACGGGCCTGTGGGCGAGGAGCCGGTGGCGTAGGCGACCCGGTAGTTCTCGTCACGTGTGTCGTTCTCCGACCACATGAAGTGGTAGGTGCCCTTGCGCTTGATGACGAAGGTGCCCTCGTTGTAGCCGCTCGGGGTGATGTTGGTGATCTTCGAGGAGTCGAAGGAGACCATGTCGTCGTTGAGCGGGACCACGTACGCCCGGCCGTTGCCCCAGTAGAGATACGTTTTGCCGTCGTCGTCGGTGAAGACCGCCGGGTCGATCATCTGGCCGGTGAAGGCGCCGCGGGCGATCAGCGGTTTGCCCAGGGGGTCGGTGAACGGGCCGGTGGGCGAGTCGGAGACGGCGACACCGATGTTCGTGTCGGCGGAGTAGTAGAAGTAGTACTTCCCGTTCTTCTCGGCCATCGTCGGGGCCCAGGCCCGGGTGTCCGCCCAGGAGACGTCGGGTCCGAGGTCCAGGATGACGCCGTGGTCCTGCCAGTGGACCAGGTCCTTGGAGGAGTACGCCTTGAATTTCGTACCGCTCCAGCCCGCGAAGCCGTCGGTGGTCGGGTACATGTAGAAGGTGTCGCCGAACCGGGAGATGTTCGGGTCGGCGGTGAGTCCCGGCAGGACCGGGCTCCTCATGACCAGCGCCTCGACCGTCCAGGTGCGCTTCGCGCCGTCGGAGCCGGTCACTTCGTACGTCACGGGATCGGTGAAGTCGCGCGTGGCGCCGGAGGCCGGGCTGATGGTCGCACCCTCGGCGAGGGTGAACTGCGGGGCGAGCGCGGTGAGATCGGTGCCTTCGGTCAGCGGAAGGGTGATCTTGCTGTTGGCGTCGTCGACGATGGCGTCGATCTTCAGCGCGGGGTGGGTGACCTTCGCGACGCCCGTGCTGTTGCCGCTGATTTCGAGGACCTCGCCGGGCGCCAACGCGCGGTTGTAGACCCGGAAGTCGCGCATCTTGCCCTTGAAGAGCTTGTCGTCGGTGAAGAGCGACTTGCCGATGTGGTTGGCCGTGGTGATACCGGACCCGATGGAACCGGGGGTGACGGTGACCGAGGTGTTGCGGGCCACCTCCATGCCGTCCTCGTACAGGACGCCCGTGGTGCCGGTCTGGGTGTAGGTGACGTGCTTCCAGACGGAGCGCTGCAGGGCGGTGGAGACCCGGGTGTTCTGCTCGGTGGACCAGGTCCCGGAGGTGATGCCGGTGCGGAACGTGTTGCCGGTGGTGAACAGGTACCCGTTCCCCGCGCCGTTGGAGGTGTTGCCGAAGCCGTAGAGGAAGTACGGCGTGGCCTGGGCGGCGTCGATCTGCACGTCCATCGAGACGGTGATCGAGTTCATGCCGCTCATGATGTTGTCCGGCACCTTGATGTAGGTGTTGGACCCGTTGAACGTGAGCCCTTCTCCGGTGCCCGACCAGCCCGCGGTGCCGTTGACGGTGCCGTTCCTGCCGTTGCCCGAGGAGTCCGCCGCCACGGTGCCCGAGCCGGCGTCGAGTTTGTACCAGAGAGCCAGGCCGTCGGTGATCTCCGCCGCCTGGGCGGGGGCCGCCGGTCCGACGGCGCCCATCAGGAGTGAGGCGGCGGCCACGAACGCCAGAGCGCCCGGCCGGGATTTTGGGCGGCCCTGAGGTCTCACGCTGTGCATGGGTTCACATCCCTGAAGAAGGCATGCCGGAGGGAGGCGCGAGGCCTCGGCGGAAGTGCTGGTGTTTCGCCCGTGTGGCATCGCGTTGCGTGAGTGTGAATTGGGTCATGAGTCAACGTCAATAGTTTTCGAACAATGTCCGACATGTCGAACACTTACCTTCGAGTTCGCCAACTCGCCACTGCCTGAGAGCTCGTGGCACGTCCGACCAGCCGACCGCCGGACAGCAAGAGGAAGGGAACGGCCTGCCGGCCCGAGTGCGGCAGGCCGTCAAGTCAGGCGGGGCCCAGGATGACCGAGGTGCGGGGGTCGGGGAGTTGGTCGGTCGCGCGGGGGGTGGCGGGGACGAAGACCGGGGCGTCCTGCTGGTAGAAGATGTCGATGTCCGCCTCCTCGCCGCCGACGATCAGCGTGTCCCATGCGCCGCTCTCCTGGAGCGTCCGCAGGGTCGCGGGCGCCAGCGCGGCGAGGTGGGCGCGCAGCTTCTCGTCGTCGGGCAGGCCCGGAAGGCGCTCGGCGAGGCGCTCGCGGATGGACCGCATGCGGTCCAGGAGGATTTCCAGGTCGGCCTCCGTCCCTCCCGAGGACGCGGGGCCCACGCCCGAGGACGCGATGCCTCCTCCCGAAGGCGCGGAAACCCCGGCAGCCCCGGCGCCCCTGGCGGCCGACCCGCCGATCCGGGCGGCGGATCCGGCGACTCCGGCCGCCGGTCCCGCCGTGGCCTCCATGCTGCGGTCGATGATGTCCTTGATCGCCCGGGTCACGCCTCGCTCGTCCGTCGTGACCATCGCGTTCCACGCGCGGCTCTTGTGGCGGTACTGCAGCATCGACATCGCCGCCTCGTGCCGGATGAAGTCCGCGTCACGCAGCGGGCGGCCACGCCAGACGCGGCTGAGGGAGCGGGCCAGGGACACGGCCGAGGCGAGGCCGCTGTTCAGTCCGCGTCCGGGCCAGAAGTGGATGGCGTTGGCCGCGTCGCCCAGCAGGAAGCCGTACGTCCCGGGGCGGTCGGCGGTCGGGCGGGTGAGCTGGGCGGTGAACCTCGGGCGCTGCACCATGTCCAGCCGGAACGACGTGATCGCGCTGAGGTCGTCCTCGGCGACGCCGAACAGCCGCAGCCCTTCCTGGATCCGCTTCCACAGCGGCGAACTGCGCAGCAACGCCGGCAGGAACAGCGTCCCGTGCGTCGGGCACACGAACTCGTTGTCCTCGTGCCGGCTCATCACGCACGGCCGGGACGCGATGCACTCCTCGAAGACCTGCCGCACCGGGTCGATGCCGATGACGCCGCGCGCCTCCTCGCGGGTCAGCCGCATGTTCAAGAAGCCCTCGCCACGCAGCGAGTTGAGCAGGAACCGGTTCTGCGCGACCGTGAGCAGCACGCTCATCGGGTCCGAGAGCCGGGACTTGACCCGCAGGCCCAGGATCACGTCCTGGAGGTGCTCCCCGTCGAGGGAGTAGATGGTGGCGTCGGCCGCGCCGAAGCGGTCCGCGAAGTGCTCGCGGGTGCGGGACCGGCCTCCTTCGCAGATCACCAGCACATGGTCGCGGGCGATGAGGTGTCCTTGCTCCACCGGGTCGAACTTCTTCGGTACCAGCCGGATCGCGGACTTGGTGTTGGCCAGCTCCAGCAGCCGGTCCTCGATGTAGGCGATCCGAATGTTGCGGGGCGGGCGCCCGTCCACGGAGTCGGGTCCCAGCGGCCACATCTCGGAGAACTGTCCCTCCCCGAACAGCGTCGTCTGGATCTCCTCCGTCAGGGCCAGATACTGCCGGCTCTGGACGGTGACGACCTGCTGACGGCGGACGTTGCCCTGGGTCTCGTCCTTCCAGACGACGGCGGTGCCGCTGCGGGCCCACCGGCCGTCGTGGACGGTGATCGAGACCCGCCCTGAGAGCGCCTCCTCCAGCAGCAGCGCGAAGGCGAGTCCGACCGGGCCGCCCCCGGTCACCGTGACCCGCAGCACGCCCGGGTTCGCGACGGCGTCGGCCCGGGGCAGGGCGAGCTGGGAGAGGTCCATGACCGTCTCCACGGCCTCCTGCGTCTCGAACAGGAAGGTCTCGTCGCCGATGCGAATGGTGTCGCCGGGCGTCAGCTCGTGCCGGGTGACGCGCAGCTCGTTGACGTACGTTCCGTTCCTGCTGTCGCGGTCGCGGAGCACGTACGCGCCGTTCTCCGCGACGATCTCGGCGTGAAACCGGGAGGCGCTGACGCTGACGATGATGACGTCGTTGTCGCTCTTGCGTCCGAACGTCAGCGGAGCGTCGCCGAGGACCACGCTCTGACCGGCGAAGGGACCGCTGCGTCCCACTATGACCGACAGCACGGAAACTCCTTCGGGGAGGAGGCCAGGTTAGTTCGATTATGTGCGGTGTGGCGTCGTATCACCCGCTGTTCGCACGACAAGTCACCGAAAAAGAGACCGAGTTGGACTTGGCGTCGAACGGCGACCGGATCTCCACCGCCATCCCGCTGCGCAGCGTCCCCTCCTGCGCGTACGTCGACAACCGCACCGTCTCCTTCTTGGTGGTCTCGTCACCCTCCCGGAACGCCAGCGTCCGCCACTCCCGGTCCACCACCGATCCGTTCTCCGAGACCCATCGGTAGGAGAACTGGACGGGCCGTTGGGATGTCGTGAACGTCGCCGTGAACCACGGCGCCTGGCCGTCCTCCGGCGGGCAGCTCCCGTCGTAGGTGGTCGCACCGCCCGTCACCGTCACCGACACGGGCCGCGACGTGCTCCCACCGGTCCCCGTCCCGTCGTCCTCGTCGCCGCCCCGGCCCACGAGCGCGTAGGTCAGACCAGCGCCGAGCAGGACCAGCACGGCCGCTGCCGCCCCCATCAGGTACGCGGTACGGCGGCGGTTGCGCCGCTCGGGGGTGGGGGTAGGGGTGGACACGGGCACGGCGCCGGGGTCGGGCGCCGTGATCGACGGACCGAATCCCGCGCCGGCGGGAGGAGGACCGAACACGCCCAAGGGCGCGGGCACGGGTACGGGCGCGGTCGCCACACCGTCGGCGGCGGGCTGGTTCGCCGTGGTGTCGCCATCGGCCCCCGTCGGCGCGGACTTTCCGGAGGCGAAGGTGGTGGTTAGCAACTCCTCCACCACGGTGACGCCGACGGTCACCACGTCTGTGACGGCATCCGTGACGACATCCGTGACGGTTTCCGTGGCCGAGGTCGTGGCCGAGGTCGTGGCCACGGCGGTGGTCCCGTGTCCGGTCGTGGCGGCCGTAGTACCGGCGGCGTTGCCCGCCTGCGTCGGGATCGCCGACTCCCCGGCGATCAGGCTCAGTTCACGCCCGGCCTCCTCCGCAGTCATCCGCTGCTCGGGGTCCTTGCGCAGCAGCCCTTCGATGACCGGCGTGAGCGGCCCGGCGCGGTGCGGCGGTGGCAGTTCATCGTCCACGATGGCGCGCAGCGTGGCCAGGGCCGTTGTCCGGCGGAACGGCGAACGGCCCTGTACGGCCATGTAGAGCAGTGTGCCCAGCGACCACAGGTCGGAGGCGGCGCCGGGAGTGCGGCCCAACGCCCGTTCCGGCGCCACGTATTCGGGCGAACCGACGACCTCGCCGGTGATCGTCAGCGGCGAGTCGCCCTCCACCGTGGCTATCCCGAAGTCGGTCAGTACGACCCGGCCCTCGTCGGCCAGCAGGACGTTGGCGGGTTTGACGTCGCGGTGCAGCACTCCCGCGCCGTGCGCCGCGCGCAGTGCCGCCAGCACTTCGACGCCGATCCGGGCGACCTCCTTCGGCGGCAGGGCGCCTCCGGAACCGATCACGTCGGCCAGTGACCGGCCACGGACCAGTTCCATGACGATCCACGGCCGGCCTTCGAAGGTGACGACGTCATAGACGGACACCACTCCACGGGCGTTGACCCGTGCCGCCGCCCAGGCCTCCCGCTCCAGCCGGGCGTGCAGTCGCGCGCTGCGCTCCGCGGGAAGATCCACGGAGGCACGGACCTCCTTGACCGCCGCCTCCCGGCGCAGTACCTCGTCGAAGGCGCGCCACACCGTCCCCATTCCGCCCTCGCCGAGCACGGACAGCAGTCGGTACCGGCCGGCGACCAGCCGTTCGCCACCGCCGTCCGGCGAGGCCGCGTCCTGGTGGGGCATGTGGGTCAACTCCCTGTCTCCGGGAACCGCCAGCCGCAAGGTGATCAGTGCTTCGAGGTTCAGGACAAGCGCAGGGTCACGGCCGCACCGGCGACACTGGACGTCGACGCACGGACGCCAGTCGGCGCCAACGACCTCCAACAACCTTGCCCTACCGCCCCGTTGATTATGGCCGGGCCTCGCACGCGAGACCAGCATGCGAAGCGACACCTCAGGAGGGCCGCCCCCAGACGGCCGCCCAGATGCCGCAGCCGCCTGCCGCCGGGCCGGACCCGGGCATCGCTCGGATCCGGCCCCGCACGACAGCTACGACCATGTGTGACCGGGAGGGGCGTCGACGGCCCCGGTCGGGGTGGTGTCAGGGGAGCACGACGATCTTGCGGCCCTGGCCGGCCGCGAACTGCTCCAGTGCCTGCGGGTACTGGGTCAGCGGCATCCGGTGGCTGATGAACACCCGCGGATCGAGCACTCCGGCGGCGAACAGCTCCGCCGCCCGTTCGTAGCTGTGCAGCACCGCCATGGAACCGGTGATGGTGATCTCCTGGTTGTAGATGCGGTACGGGGAGATGGTGGCCGTCGTGGCGTAGTCGGAGACACCGAACTGGAGGAACGTTCCGGCCTTGGCGACGCGTTCGAGGCCGTCCTGGATGGCGGCGGCGTTGCCGGTGGCGTCGATCACCACGTCCCAGCCGGCCGGCCGCCCCAACTCGTCGGCCGAGAGCGCCGACTTGGAGCAGCCCAGCTTCTCGGCCGTCGCCAGCCGCTCCGGGTTGATGTCGACGACGTCCACCGAGGCGGCACCGGTGCGCTTGGCCAGCTCCAGCATCATCAGGCCCATCGTTCCGCTGCCGTAGACGAGCACATGGGAGCCCATCCTGCTGTTGAGCACGTCGTAGCCGCGTACGGCGCAGGACAGCGGCTCGATCAGTGCCGCGTCCTGGACGTCCACGTGGTCGGGCAGCCGTACGCAGTTGGCGACGGGAGCCACCGCGTACTCGGCGGCGCCACCTGCCCGGGTCACGCCGATCGCCTGCCAGCGGTCGCAGAGGTTGTTGCGTCCCACGCGGCAGTAGCGGCACTCGTTGCAGTAGAGCGAGGGGTCCACGGCGACGCGGTCGCCGAGCGCGAGTTCGGTGACGTCTCGCCCGAGGCCCACGACCTCGCCGGCGAACTCGTGGCCCGGCACGACCGGCAGGGTCGGTGCGAACTCGCCCTGGAGGATGTGCAGATCGGTCCCGCACAGTCCGCAGGCCGCCACGTCGACCACGACCTCGCGCGGCCCGGGAGTGGGGTCGGGCACCGTGGTGACGGTGACCTTGCCGGGGGCTTCGATGACGGCGGCTTTCACTTGACTGCTCCTAGGGACAGGCCGCGGACGAGTTTGTCCTGGGCGGCGAAACCGGCGATGAGGACCGGCAGCGAGACGAGCGTGGCGGCGGCGCAGAGCCGGGCGAGGAAGAGGCCCTCGTTGGTGATGAAGCCGACGAGGAAGACCGGCGCGGTCGATGCCGTGGTCGCGGTGAGGTTGACGGCGAAGAGGAACTCGTTCCAGCTGAAGATGAAGCAGATCAGCGAGGTGGCGGCGAGTCCGGGCATGGCGACCGGCGCGACGACCCGCAGGAGCACGGTGGGCAGGCCCGCGCCGTCGACCTCGGCGGCCTCCAGGATCTCTTTCGGGACCTCGGCGAGGAACGACCGCATCATCCACACCGCGATCGGGAGATTCATGGCGGTGTAGAGGACGATCAGCGTCCACACGTTGTCCAGCATCCCGACCTCTTTGACGATCAGGTACACCGGCAGCAGGGCCGCGATGGCCGGGAGGAACTTGGTGGACAGGAAGAAGAACATCACGTCGGTCCACTTCTCGACCGGCTTGATGGACAGCGCGTAGGCCGCCGGCACCGCAAGGGCGAGCACCAGCAGCGTCGAAATGACGCTGGCCATGGCCGAGTTGAGGAGGAAGGGGGTGATGTCCCGGCCGAAGAGGGTCTCGTACTGGTCGAAGGTGAAGGGGGCGAAGGGGGTCGGCGGGTTGGTGGCCGCGTCCGCCTCCTGGTGGAAGGAGGTGAGCACCATCCAGGCCACCGGCGCGAAGAACGCCAGCGTGGCGAGCCAGGCGACGAAGGTCCACAGCGGTGACAGCCGCGGCGAACCGGCCTGGTCGTCGCGTCGGCGGAGGAACTTCTTGAGCTTCGCCCCGGGGGCGGCGGTCGCGTGCGTGGTCATCGGGACACCTCCTCGCGGAACAGCGACGCGATGGTGCGCAGCGCGAAGGTCGCGATCACGATCGAGCCGAGGACGACGACGACACCGGCGGCGGCCGCCTCGCCGTACTCGTACTTGCGGAACATGGTCAGGTAGATCTCGTACGGCAGATTGGTGGTCCGGGAGCCGGGTCCGCCCTGGGTGATGGTGTAGACGGCGTCGAAGGTCTGCACGACGTAGATCGTGCCGAGCAGGACGCCGAGTTCGATGTACTGCCGCAGGTGCGGCAGCGTGATGTGCCGGAAGGTCTGGAGTGCCGACGCGCCGTCGACCCGGGCGGCCTCCAGCACGTCACCGGGCTGTGCCTGCAGGCCCGCCAGCAGGATCAGCATCATGAACGGCGTCCACTGCCACACCAGGGAGATCACGACGGCCGGCATGGGGAAGTTCGACACCCAGTCGACCGTGGGGCCGTGGTCGGCGCCGAAGAACTGGTAGACGGCGTTGAGGGTGCCGTTGAGCAGGCCGTAGTCGGGGTTGTAGACGGCGTGCTTCCACAGCAGCGCCGCCGCGACCGGCATGACGAGGAACGGGGCGATGAGCAGGGTGCGGGCCAGGCCCCGGCCGGGGAATCGGCGGTCGAGCAGCAGCGCCAGACCGAGGCCGAGGACCACGCTGATGACGACCACCGACGCGGTGAGTACGGCGGTGTTCAGCACCGCCGCGCGCAGCCGCCCGTCGGTGAAGACGATCCCGTAGTTGGACAGGCCCGTGAAGTGCCGGTCGCCCGGTCGCAGGACGTTCCACTGGAGGGTGGAGATGACGAGCGTGGCCACGAAGGGCAGTTGCGTGACGATGACGGTGAAGATCAGCGCCGGCAGCAGCGGGCCGCGCCGCCGCCAGGTGCTGAGGGCGGTGGAAGGTCGCGGACGCACCGGAGGCGGTGCTGTTCTGGATGTGTCGATGAGCGTGGTCATGAGAGTTCCCTTGGCCGGTGACGGCCGCCGGTGACGGCCGGGTCGCGGGCGGTCGCGGTCGGGGGGGGGGGGGGGGGGGGGGGGGGGGGGGGGGCCCGGGGGGGGGGGGGGGGGGGCGGGGCGCGCGCCCCCCCCCCCCCGAGTGATGAAGGAGCAAAC